>JALWTH010000193.1 GCA_027082975.1 Paracoccaceae bacterium
AAAGGGGGCCCACCCTGTCCGGCGGGCAAAAAACCCCTGATATTTCGCGCCTCAAGCCGCTGTGAGCGCGGGATTGATGGGTCCTGAGCCTAGTGCGTATGGGTCCTGCGCGCCCGCTCAGGCGAAGACAACTCCGTCCAGCCCTGCCGCCAACCACCGGCCGGCCCTGCATGGCAGCACGCGTCCGACGTGATGGGGGAAACGGGACTTCCGGAAAACCGGAAAACTGGAAAACCAGAAAACCGGAAAACCGATCTCCAGGCGCAACCGACGGGCTGATTGCAAGGCGTATACCGGAAACATGCGCCAGGATGCACCGGCCCGGATGCGCCGCGCCCTTCGCAGCGGCCCATTTCCGCAACCGAGGCGTCCGTTCGCCGAAACCGGACTGCCCGCCTGCGCCAGGCTCACCCGGGACTGGCGAAAAGCTCGGAGACCGGCGGCAGGCGGCAAGCCGGCGCGCGGGAATACCCGACCGGCAGGCTCTGCACCTCAGGCCCTGCGCAGCGCGCGCCCGCCGCACTGCCAGCGCCGCGCCGCCTCGCCGAAGGCCTCGAACAGCGGGCGCGACACCGGGTCCTCGGCGGCGCGGTATTCCGGGTGCCACTGCACCGCCAGGGCAAAGCCCGCCGCCCCCTCGATATGGATCGCCTCCGGGGTGCCGTCCTCGGCGCGCCCGTCGATCACCACCCGCGGCCCGGGCTCCTTGATCCCCTGCCCGTGGAGCGTGTTGGTCATCACCTCGCTGGCGCCGAAGATGCGCGCGAATGGGCTGTCCTCGCTCAGGATCACCTTGTGGCGCAGGGCGAATTTCTCCTCCAGCGTGCCCTCGGGCGGCATCCGGTGGTTCATCCGCCCCGGCAGTTCGCGGATCTCCGGGTAGAGGCTGCCGCCCATGGCCACGTTCATCTCCTGAAAGCCCCGGCAGATCCCCAGCACCGGCTGGCCGCGCGCCACGCATTCGCGCACCAGCGGCAGGGTCACCGCATCGCGCGCGCGGTCGAATTCGCCGTGCTTTTCCGTGGCCTCCTCGCCATATTCCTCCGGGTGCACATTGGGCCGCCCGCCGGTGAGCAGGAAGCCGTCGCAGACCTCCATCAGCTCGCCCACGCGCACGAAATCCGGGTGGCTCGGCACCATCAGCGGCAGGCAGCCGGCCACGCAGGAAATCGCCGCCGCGTTCATCTCTCCCGACGCATAGGCCGGGTAATCGTCGCCAAGCATGGCGAAATTGCCGATGATGCCGATGACGGGGCGTGACATGGGGCTTTCCTGATTGATTTTGTTGGATATACAGCCGCCCCCCGCGGCAATCAAGCCTTAAAAGGCCCGACCGGGCGCAACTTGCCGCCTTGCGGCATATGCGGGCCGCCTGTCGGCCCGCCCCCGCTCCGGCGGCCCCGCCACCTCAGGCCGCAAGCAGCAGGCGCGCCTCATGGTTGCGCAACACCGGCAGGCAGGCCCGCTGGCGCGCCCGGGCCGCCGCACTCACCTCATCGAGCACGTCCGGAAACAGCGTCAGCAATTCACGCCGCGCTGCCGGGCCCATCCCTGCAATGGAGACGGGCGAGGGCAGGAAGCTCTCGGCCGCCGCCCCGTTGGCATGGACGATCGCATGTTCCTCCAGCGCCAGGTGCCAGTAGGTCACCTGCCCCCCCACGCGCCGCCGCGCCAGCCCGGCAGCGACGAAGTGCTTGGCCGCGACCAGCACCGATGCGGCACCAAAGAACAGCTCCGCCCTGGCGCTCGCGACCCGGATGCGATGCTCCGGCGACACCAGCAACGGCCGGTGATTGCCGATGGCCCCCCTGCCAAAGCGGATCGGCGCCATGGCCCCGCGCGCCCGCACGCTGCGGTTGCCGATCCACAGCACCTCACGCGGGCCGTTCTCCGTATCCACCGGATCCCCCGGCCGCAGCGCCTCGATCGGCACTTCGCCGCGGGGCGTGGCAATCCGCGTGCCGGTGGCGAAACAGGCGACATAATCGCTGTAGGGATTGTTCTGCTGATACGAGGTCCGCTCGGTATTGAAGCTGTAGGACTGCCCCGGTTGCAGTTCCACCGTGGAGACCAGCCCATGCACCGGCCCCTGTTCATAGCCATCGCCGCCGAAATGCAGCGTCGTGACCTTGTGGCCGGTGGCGGTGTTGATCAGGTCATAGGCCGAATGGATCGTGGTGCCCGCCGCATAGCTGGTCCCATCCAGGTCGATCGCGTTGGTCAGGGTCTGGCCGTAATCGATCTCGTCGAAAAGCAGGTCGTCATCGGTCACCTCCACCGCGGTCGGGGTGGCGCCGGGCTTGAGCGTAAGGGTGAAGGGCGGGCTTCCCGCAGCCGCCCCGCCCTGCTCGTCGGGCAGGCCTCCGACGAAATCATCGGGTGAATAGATATAAAGCCAGGGCATGGCACTTCTCCAACTCGTACAGATTCTTCCACACTTGCCCGGCCGCCCGCCGCGCAGCCGGACCGGATATGCCTTTCGCAAAGACCTTTTTCGCGGGGAAAATGGTCGCCATGTGATCAGAAATGGGAAAAATCCGGGCATTTGCCGCGCGCCCCCTTGTCTCGGTCCGACCGGGCGGGCACTACGGGGCTGTGGGCAGATCATCGGAGGCATCATGACAGAGCAGGCAAACGGACCGCAGAGCCGGCAGGCGGCAGCGCCCGGCAGCGCGCAAGCCCCTGCTTCGCCGCGTGCCCCCGCCCCGGTGCGCCTGGCCGATTACACCCCGTTCGGCTGGAAGGTGGAGGAGGTGGCGCTCACCTTCCGCCTGCAGCCGAGCGCCACGCGGGTGCTCTCGCGCATCCGTTTTGCGCCCAACCCGGCGGCGGCGCCGGGCCAGCGCTTCTTTCTGCATGGCGAGGGGCTGAAGCCGATCCGGCTTGCGATCGACGGCGCCGAGATCACCCCCGAGATCACCGGGGCGGGCCTCACCTGCCCGGTGCCCGAGGGGGCTTTCACCTGGGAAGCGGAAGTGGAGATCGACCCGGCGGCCAATACCGCGCTCGAGGGGCTCTATATCTCGGGCGGCATGTATTGCACCCAATGCGAGGCCGAGGGCTTTCGCCGCATCACCTTCTACCCCGACCGCCCGGACGTGATGGCGCCGTTTCGCGTGCGTATCGAGGGCGAGGCGCCTGTGCTGCTTTCCAACGGCAATCTGGTGGCCGAGGGGCCGGGCTGGGCCGAGTGGGAAGACCCCTGGCCCAAGCCCTCTTACCTGTTTGCCCTGGTCGCCGGCGATCTCACCGCGCGCGAGGACAGCTTCACCACCATGTCCGGCCGCGAAGTCGCGCTCAAGGTCTGGACCCGCCCCGGCCCGGACGCCGACAAGACCGAATGGGCCATGCAATCGCTCAAGCGCGCCATGCGCTGGGACGAAGAGGTTTACGGGCGCGAATACGATCTCGACCTGTTCCAGATCGTGGCGGTGAGCGATTTCAACATGGGGGCGATGGAGAACAAGGGGCTCAACATCTTCAACACCTCCGCGGTGCTGGCCAGCCCCGATACCGCGACCGATGCCAATTTCGCCCGCATCGAAGGCATCATCGCCCACGAATATTTCCACAACTGGACCGGCAACCGCATCACCTGCCGCGACTGGTTCCAGCTGAGCCTGAAAGAGGGGCTCACGGTCTATCGCGACCAGTGCTTTTCGGCCGATATGCGCTCGCCGGCCGTGCAGCGGATCGAAGACGTGCAGGCCCTGCGCGCGCGCCAGTTTCGCGAGGATGCGGGGCCGCTCGCCCACCCGGTGCAGCCGGATTCCTATGTGGAGATCAACAATTTCTACACCGCCACCATCTATGAAAAGGGCGCCGAGGTGATACGGATGCTGGCGACGCTGGTGGGCGGAGAGGGCTACCGGCGCGCGCTTGATCTGTATTTTGCGCGCCATGACGGCGAGGCGGCCACGATCGACGACTGGCTCAAGGTGTTCGAAGACGCAACCGGGCGCGACCTCGCCCAGTTCCGCCGCTGGTACAGGCAGGCGGGCACCCCGCGCCTGAAGGTAAAGGAAAGCTTCAAGAACGGCACATATCGCCTTGATTTCACGCAAGTTACGCCACCCACACCGGGCCAGCCGGAAAAGCTGCCGCTGCATATCCCCATCGCGCTCGGCCTGATTGGCCCCAATGGTGACGAGGTGCTTGAAACCCGGGTGCTGGAGATGACCGAGGCGCGCCAGAGCTTCGAATTTCCGGGCCTTGCGGCGCGCCCGATCCCCTCGATCCTGCGCGGCTTTTCCGCGCCGGTGATCCTCGAGCGCGAAAGCAGTGCGGCGGAGCGCGCCTTCCTGCTCGCCCACGATACCGACCCCTTCAACCGCTGGGAAGCGGGCCGCGCGCTTGCCAAGCAGGTGCTGGTGCAGATGCTCGAACAGGGCGCGGCGCCGGACCCGGCCTATGGGCAGGCGCTCGCCAGCCTGCTGCGGGATGAAAGCCTTGACCCGGCCTTCAAGGCGCTTGCCCTGGAGCTGCCGAGCGAGGACGACATGGCCCAGAGCCTCGCGGATGCCGGGCGCACGCCGGACCCGCTGCGCATCCATCAGGCGCGCGAGCGCCTGCACCGCGCCCTGGCCGAGGCGCTCGCCCCCGAGACCGACCGCCTGCTGCCAAGCCTCGCCATCGACGCGCCCTATGCCCCCGATGCCGCGCAATCGGGCAAGCGCGCGCTCAGCCTGCAGCTTGTGCGCCTCAAGAGCCGGCGCGACGGGGGCGCGAGCGCCGAAGCGCTCTGGCGCGCGGCCGACAACATGACCCTGCAGCTTGGCGCCCTGCGGGCGCTGCTGGAAAACGGGCGCGGCGCATCCGAACTTGCCGCCTTTTACGACCAATGGCGCGCGGAAGCGCTGGTGCTCGACAAGTGGTTCTCGCTGCAAGCCATGCTGGCGGCGCCGGAGCGGGCGGTGGAGGTGGTGGCAGAGCTTGCGGAGCACGCGGATTTCACCTGGCGGAACCCGAACCGCTTCCGCGCCCTGTTCGGCGGCTTTCTCGCCAATCCGGCGGGCTTTCACCGTGCTGACGGGGCCGGCTACCGGCTGTTGGCCGACTGGCTCATTCGCCTCGACCCGGTAAACCCGCAGATCGCCGCGCGCATGTCCTCGGGCTTCGAGACCTGGCGGCGCTATGACGCCGACCGCCAAGGGCTGATATGCGCCGAGCTCGAACGCATCGCCGCCGCCCCTGGGCTTTCGCGGCACACCGGCGAGATGGTGGCGCGGATGCTGGGCTGAGCCGGCGCCGCCCCCCTGCCACTGACGGGCTCAGTCGGGCTGAAGGCATTATCCCCGCGAGAAACCGTATCGCCCGCGCGAGTGCCATATGGATGACGAAGGCCAAGACCGGCCCGCCGCCCAGCCTTGCACACCGGCCGGAGCCCACCATGACGGAGAAAACAAGGCCGGTTTTCCGGTTTTCCGGTTTTCCGGTTTTCCGGTTTTCCGGTTTTCCGGTTTTCCGGTTTTCCGGTTTTCCGGTTTTCCGGTTTTCCGGTTTTCCGGTTTTCCG
>JALWTH010000194.1 GCA_027082975.1 Paracoccaceae bacterium
GCCGAGAGAAGTGCATGAGCTTCGCCGAGCGCCGCCCGCGGGCGGCGCTCGGCGAAGCTCATGCACTTCTCTCGGCGGTGGCCTCAACGCCCCCAGCTGCGTACCTGGCCGCAATCCATATGCACGAAATTGGAGCGCGAATACTTGCCCACGCCGCCGGCCCTGCAGGCCATGGCGGCGCGGTAGATCTGGTTCACCGATCGGTTCTTGAGCCGCACGTCATTGGCCTGGCCCTTCATGTGCAGGCTGTTCTTGGCCACCCCGCGCGAGCGCGCGCGCAGCATCGCGTTGGTGGCAGGCGTGCGGTAGCCCGACAGCAGCAGGTAGGGCTCGTTCACGTCCAGCAGCGCGTGCGTGGCGGCGACGATGTCGATGGTGCGGGTGTCGATATTGATCACCTTGTCCTCGCGCCAGTCGCGCATGAAGTAGTTGATCTCCCTGAGGGCCTCGGTGATGTATTCGCCTTCGATCCAGTAGATCGTGTCGAGCATTTCGCCGGTGCGGCCCGAATACATGGAGATGCGCCGGATATCGCCGGCGCCGCGCAGGAAGCCGGCGGCCTTGGCATAGGTCGGTGCCGCGGTGACCGCGGTGGCGGCAAAGGCGCCGAGCAGCCCGCGCCGCGTGAACGTGAAATCGCCGCCCGAGAGTTTGCTGCCGGTGAAAGTGCCGCCCGTGAAATCCCGGACAGAATCCCCACCCGTGCGCTTGTCGGTCGTGTTCGTGCTCATTTGTCCCAGCGTGTCCCGTCGCTTGATCGGCAGCGGCCCCGTTTTCGGGTGTCCGTACCGTGCATTCCCCTCGTGGCGATCCGGTCAATGGCAGCACCGAATGCACCCTCCGGGCATTTCCTCATCCCCTTGCAGAGGCGGTTATGGCACAAGACGAATCACAGGCCAAGGGCCGATTCGGCCTGAATCCGGGTTTCAAGAAGAATCGGCAGAAATTCGCTTAAAACTGTCGGCGGGGGCGAAAGCGTGGCTTTTGGAAAACAGTCCGGCGCTGGAAGGTAAGGAAAACCCTGCCCCTGGGGCCATTGTGAGTGGACTCTGCGGGGATCTCTGCGCAAAACCTGATACTGCCGAATGTGACGTAATTCATTCTCGAGGTCTCGATGAATCCTGCTGCCGCCGCAACCCCGCCCGCCATGTTCGCTTTGGTTTCCCGGTCTTGCATTTCCCGGTTCGCGCCACGGCTGCTTGGCCCTGCGCTGCTCGCATTCACATTGCTGCTGGCGACGCTGCCGGCGACCCTGCCGGCGCCGGGGCGGGCGGCGGAGCCTTCGGCGATCCCGGCCTTTGCCCAGGCGGTGGCCGAGGCGGCGGCGCAGGACGAGGAGATCGCCGCCTTTTATCGCGACAATGGCTATCGGCCGGTCTGGACCGATACCGGCGAGCTGGCCCGCGAGCGGCGCGAGGCGCTGTTCAACGCGCTGGCGCGCGCCGGCGACCACGGCCTGCCGGTGGCAAGCTACGGGCTGGAGGCGCTGGAAGCGCAGCTGCGCGACATTTCCAGCCCGCGCCAGCAGGGGCGCGTGGAGGTGGAGCTGAGCCGGCTCTTTCTGCTCTATGCGCGCCAGCTGACTTCCGGCGTGCTGGTGCCGCGCGAGGTGGTGCCCGATATCGTGCGCGAGGTGCCGCTGCGCGACCGGCGCGCGCTGCTCGACGAATTCCTGGCCGCCGACCCGGCGCGCTACCTGCGCTCGCTGGCGCCGGAAGCGCCGGAATATGCCCGCCTGATGGGCGAGAAGCTGCGCCTCGAGCGGCTGCGGGCGCGCGGCGGCTGGGGGGCGAAAGTGCCGGCCGACTCCCTGCGCCCGGGCCAGAGCGGCCAGGCGGTGGTGGCGCTGCGCAACCGGCTGATAGCGATGGGCTACATGGAGCGCTCCGCCACCCGGACCTATGACGCGGCGCTGCAGCGGGCGGTGCAGGCCTTTCAGGCCGATCACGGGCTGGAGCCCGACGGGGTCGCCGGCAAGAGCACGATCCGCGCGATCAATGTGGGTATCGACAAGCGCCTGGCCTCCATTATCGTCGCGCTCGAGCGCGAGCGCTGGATGAATATCGAGCGCGGCAAGCGCCATATCTGGGTCAATCTCACCGATTTCACCGCCAAGATCGTCGATGACGGCAAGGTGACCTTCGAGACCCGCAGCGTGATCGGCATGAATGCCAGCGACCGGCGCAGCCCCGAATTTTCCGACATGATGGAATACATGGAGGTGAACCCCTACTGGAACGTGCCCCGCTCCATCGCCACCAAGGAATATCTGCCGAGGATGCTGGAAAACCCGGCCGCCGCGGGGCATTTGCAGCTGGTGGACGGGGCCGGGCGGGTGGTGCCGCGCTCGGCGGTGGATTTCAGCCAGTACACGCCGGCCAATTTCCCCTTTGACCTGCGCCAGGCGCCTTCGCGGAGCAATGCGCTGGGGCTGGTCAAGTTCATGTTCCCGAATCCGTATAACATCTACCTGCACGACACCCCTTCCAAGAGCCTGTTTCAGCGCGAGGTGCGCGCCTTCAGCCATGGCTGCATCCGCCTGCAGAGGCCGTTTGACTTCGCCTATGCGCTGCTGGCGCCGCAGAGCGACGACCCGGAGGGCGAATTCCAGCGGGTGCTGCGCTCGGGCAAGAATACCCGCATCGACATCGTGCCCAACGTGCCGGTGCACCTGGTCTATCGCACCGCGATCATGCCGGCCACGGGCCGGGCGCAGTATCGCAACGACATCTACGGGCGCGATGCGAGGATTTTTGCCGCCCTGCAGGCCGCCGGGGTGGAAGTCGGCGGCCTGGAGGGGTAAGCCTGACCTCGAAACCGGGCAGGGGAGGCCTGCCCGCCGGATCGAGGGGACGGGATGGCTTTCACACTGGCCGAGATTGCCCGGGAACTGGGCGTGGAATATCAGGGCGATGGCGGGATCGAGATCGACCGGCCCGCCGAGCCCGCCGATGCCGGGCCGCGCGACCTGGCGCTGGCCATGGACAAGCGCTTTGGCGAGGCCCTTGGCGGGAGCCGGGCCGAGGCGGCGCTGCTCTGGGAGGGCGCCGACTGGCAGGGGCTCGGCCTGAGGGGCGCGATCCTGGTCGCGCGCGCCGGGGCGGTGATGCCGGCGCTGACCCGGCTTTTCGACCGCGCGCCGGACTTTGCCGAAGGCATCCACCCCAGCGCCGTGATCGAGCCCAGCGCCGAGATCGGCCCCGGCGCGCGGATCGGCGCCTGTGCGGTGATCGGCGCCAATGCGAAGATCGGCCCGGGCGCCCGGATCGCGCCGCATGTGAGCATCGCCGCCAATGTGACGATCGGCGCCAGGGCGCTGCTCCATGCGGGGGTGCGCATCGAGCATGACGTGCGGATCGGCGACGATTTCATCTGCCACGCCAATGCGGTGATCGGCTCGGACGGGTTTTCCTTCAAGAAGGTCGCGCAGGCGAGCCAGGTGGAGCAGATGCGCGCGCAGATCGGCGCCGCTGGGGCTGCCGGAGGGGCTGCCGGAGGGGCTGGCGATACTGCGCCCGGCGAGGCGCAGGATGCCAGCCACGAGAAATGGGAGCGGGTGGCCTCGCTGGGCGCGGTGGTGATCGGCGACGCGGTGGAGATCGGCGCTTCCACCAGTATCGACGCCGGCACCATCCGGCCCACCCGGATCGGCAGCGGCACCAAGATCGACAACCAGGTGCAGATCGGCCACAATGTGGTGATCGGCCGCGACTGCCTGATCTGCGGCGATACCGCGCTTGCCGGCTCGGTGCGGGTCGGCGACCGGGTGGTGCT
The DNA here is from genome assembly GCA_027082975.1 of Paracoccaceae bacterium. Taxonomy (GTDB): domain Bacteria; phylum Pseudomonadota; class Alphaproteobacteria; order Rhodobacterales; family Rhodobacteraceae; genus JAAEUB01. The sequence continues at coordinate 3,775 of JALWTH010000194.1, forward strand.
CGGGGGCAGTTGCAAGGTATCCGACAACCTGTTCATCGGCGACGACGTGATCGCCGCCGGGGCGACGGTGATCTTCAGCAACGTGCCCGCCGGGCGCCAGGTCTGGGGCAACCCGGCGGTCAGGATCGACACCCAGATGGCGATCAACCGCGAACTGCGCCGCCTGCCGCGCCTGGCCGCGCAGATCCGCCAATTGCTGCAACAGCATGGCGCGAAAGCGGGCAGCAAATCCGGGGAAAGCGAGAAATAGGCCTGCATTTGCCCGCAAAGGTTGAGCAATGGCTTGATTTGCGCCATTTTTGCCGGATATCCGGGGATTCGGCTCTTTGCGGGCCGGCGAAAGGGGCAAAAGGGGCGGGCCTGCCTGCCGTTTGCAGTCTGGAGTGGAACAGTCTGGGGTAGACAGGCCGATGCGTCGTATCGTGATAACCGGTCAGGGGACCATCAACGCGCTGGGGCACAATGTGGCCGAGACGCTGGCCGCCTTTCGCGCCGGCAGGAGCGGCATCGGCGAGATGGAATTCACCGATATCGAGCGCCTCGGCGTGCGCATCGGCGCGCAGGTGAAGGGCTATGAGCCGAGCGCGCATTTCAGCCGCAAGGAACTGGCGATCTACGACCTGTTCACCCAGTTTGCGCTGCTCGCGGCCGATGAGGCGGTGGCGCAGTCGGGGCTTTCCTTCGAGGGCGAGCTGGGCGAGCGCGCCGGGGTGGTGCTGGGCAATTCCGGCGGGGGCATGCAGACGCTCGACCACAATTACCGCGAGGTGTTCGAAGCGCGCAAGAACAAGGTCCACCCCTTCACCGTGCCCAAGCTGATGAGCAATGCGCCGGTCAGCCATGTGTCGATCCGCCACCATATCCGCGGCCCGGCATTCACCGTGGCGGCGGCCTGCGCTTCGTCGAATCACGCCTTCGGCCAGGCCATGGCGATGATCCGGGCCGGGCTCGCCGATGTGGTGCTCAGCGGCGGCTCCGAAAGCATGCTCTGCTTTGGCGGGGTCAAGGCCTGGGAGGGGCTCAGGGTGATGTCGCGCGATACCTGCCGGCCGTTTTCGGCCAACCGCTCGGGGCTGGTGCAGGGCGAGGGGGCGGCGGTCTTTGTGCTGGAGGAATACGAGCACGCCCGCGCGCGCGGCGCCGACATACTCGCCGAGCTTACCGGATTCGCCATGACCTCGGACGCCTCTGATATCGTTATGCCCGACATTTCCGGCCCCCTGCGCGCCATGCGCGGCGCGCTCACCGATGCCCGGCTGAGCCCGGAGCGGGTGGGCTACATCAACGCCCACGGCACCGCCACCCGCATCAACGACCCGATGGAATGCGCCGCCGTCAGCGCGGCGCTCGGCGCGCAGGCCGAGCGGGTGATGCTTTCTTCGACCAAGTCCATGCACGGCCACGCGATCGGTGCGACCAGCGCCATCGAGATGCTGGCCTGCATCATGGCCCTGCGCGAAGGGGTGATCGCCCCGACGATCAATTATCAGGAGCCGGACCCGGAATGCGCACTCGACGTGGTGCCCAACGAGGCGCGCGAAGCCAGGGTGGAGGCGGTGCTCTCCAACGCCTTCGCCTTTGGCGGGCTCAATGCGGTGGTGGCGCTGGAGCGGGTCTGAAGCCCTCCCCAGC
>JALWTH010000195.1 GCA_027082975.1 Paracoccaceae bacterium
CCGACCTGTGCGGCTGTTTCCTGCATGGCATCCTGCCCGGGCATGGCATCGGCGATGACCACGCCGGCGGGGTTTCCGCCCTTCGCGCCATCGGCAAAGGCGGCGATGCGGATGATGTCGAGCTTCATGGGGCTCTCAGACCTCCGGTTCAATGCGCAGGAAGGTTTCGGGGTAATCGAGCACGATCCCGTCGGCGTCCACCTCGAGCTCGGCCTGAAAGCCGCGAAACAGCCCCTCATAGAGCCATCGGCGCGGGGCCAGGCGCGTATAACGCTGCTCGACAACCTCCGGCACCAGCGAAGGCACGGGCAGATAGAGCACCCGGATGCGGGCGCTTTCGCCGACATCCAACCCCAGGCGGCGGATCGGCAGGGTGTTGGTGAAGGGGGTGGCGGCGATGTCGGGGAATAGGCAGCCGGCGAAGGCAGGGAGCGGCTCGCCATCTGCGTCGTGCCAGTTCCCCGCCCCATCGCTGGCCAGGGCCACTGACTCGCCATCGGTGTTCATCAGCCAGAGCGCGGTCGTGTTCCAGCCCCGGTCGGTCTTTACCCGCCAGGTGAGGCCGTAAGGGGCTCCCCCGCGCGCACCGACGGCAACGCCGTGGGCCGAATATCCCTGTTGCGTTTCGCTCAGCGTCACGTGTTCAAGCCCCGCGCCCTTTGCCGGACGCCAGCGGACATGTCTTGGCCAGTCCCCGGCCTTCGATTCGCGCATTTCCCATCTCCCGAATATTATATCAATAATATTGACTCATATGCGCGGCATGTCTAGCCTCGAAGCGATCGACGCAACCAGGGAAGCACAAAATGTTGGCGCCTTCGCGCAGAAAAGGGATACCGGCCGAGTGCTGCACCAGCCCCGCCGAGCGGTTCGACGCGCTCCGGCTCCTGCGGCGCTGGCGGCACCGCTGGCGTTCCCGCCGGGCGCTGGCCTCTCTGCTGGATCGCGACGACGGCGAATATCTGCTCGCGGATACGGGGCTCGACCGGGAGGCGGCCAGACACGAGAGTCGCAAACCGTTCTGGCAGGAATGAAAGAAAGGAAAGACCCATGCAGGAACCGCAATACAGCGCCGTCAACCTCGAAGAGAAGCTCGCGCTTTTCGACGATCACTGGTCGCCCCGCATCGTCGGGCGCATGAACGGACACGAGATCATGGTGGTAAAGGGCAAGGGCGCCTTTCCTTGGCACCACCACGACGACACCGACGATTTCTTCCTGGTGCTTTCCGGGGTGCTGCGGATCGAAACCGAGCATGGCGACGTGACGCTGCACCCCGGCGAGTTCTTCGTCATCCCCAGGGGCGTGCGTCACCACCCGGTGGCCGAGGAAGAGGTCAGCCTGATGTTGATCGAGCCCGCCGGTACGCCCAATACCGGCGATGCGGCGACGGCGGCCGAGAAGGTCTGGATCTGAAGAGGGAAGCACATGAGCGACGAGTTGAGACTGGCAGCCTTTGCCGCCGACATTCCCTGGCGGGCGAAATCCTCGGGTTACCCCGAGCCTTTCGCGGCGCGGGTCGCGGGGCGGATGAAGCGCAAGCTGGGCGATGCCTTCGGGTTGAAGAATATCGGCGTGAACCTGACCCGGCTGGCGCCGGGGGCGCAATCGGCGCTCTTGCATCGGCATTCTGTGGCCGACGAGTTCATCTACATCCTCACGGGCACGCCCACGCTGGTCACCGACAGGGGCGAGGTCGAACTTGCCCCCGGCATGTGCGCGGGCTTTCCGGCCGGCGGCGTCGCCCATCACCTGGTCAACCGCAGCGAGGCGCCGGTGGAGTATCTGGAAATCTCCGACCGCCTGCCCGGTGACGCGGGCGAATATCCCGAGGATGACCTCATGGCGGTGCAGGACGCGGCCGGGCGCTGGCGCTTCCTGCACAAGGATGGCACGCCCTACTGATCGGCCTGCCCCTCTGTGAGGTCGAGCTGCATCAGCACCGTGTCGAGCGCGCGCCCGAACTTGACGCCCACGCCCCTGAGCACCCCGACATGGCGAAAGCCCGCCCGCCGGTGCAGCGCGATGGAGGCGTGGTTGGCGCTGTCGCCGATTACCGCGACGATCTGGCGAAAGCCGCGCGCGCGGCATTCCGCGATGAGGCGGGCCAGAAGCGCCCGCCCGATGCCACGGCCCGTCTGCCCCTCTTCCACATAGACGCTGTTTTCCACCGTATGGCGATAGGCGGCGCGCTCCCGGTAGGGGCCGACCCAGGCATAGCCCGCCACGCGCCCCGCGCGCTCGGCCACCAGCACCGGAAAGCCGCGCGCGAGCCGCGCTTCGATCCGCGCGCGCATCTCCTCCACCGTCGGCGGCACCTCCTCGAAGGGCGCGGTGCCGTGCAGCACCTGCACCGCATAGATGCGCGCGATGGCCTCGGCATCCTCGGGGCTGCCCGCGCGGACATGCAGGCCCGGCGGGCTCACAGCCCCGCCTCCAGCGCGATCAGCACACCGGCCAGCGCCACCAGCGCCTGAAGTGCGCCGCCGAGCGCCAGCAGCGTCAGTGCGCGCCGTTCGCTTTCGCCCGCCAGCGCGTCCTCGCGCACCAGCCAGAAGAAGCTGTCGTTTGGCAGGATGGTGGCGAGCGATCCCGCGCAGATCGCCATCACCGCCAGCGGTGCGGAGAGCCCCGAGGCCGCCACCAGCGGCGCCACTACCGGGGTCACCGCAGCGAAGGTGGCCATGGACGAGCCCTGCGCCATCTTGAAGGCGGCGGTGAGGGCGAAAAGCAGGAATACCGCCGCCGCCCCGCCCGTGCTGCGCGCCAGCGTCTCCACCGGCAGGGCCTCGGTGAACAGGCTGCCAAGGGCGGTGGCGATGCCGATCAGCAGCAGGAGCCCGGCGGTGCGGCGCATGGCGGCCTCGATCGCCGGACGGCGCGCGGGCGCGGGCAGCAGCGCGAGCGCCAGCGCCGCGCCCGCCAGCAGCGCTCCGGTGGGCGTGGTCAGCAAGCCGAGAGCGCCCGGCAGCGCGGCGCCCGGCACGAGCCCCGCCGCAATGAGGGCAAAGAGAAGCATCAGCGGCGCATAGGCGCGCAGCCCCCCGCCGGCGGCGCCCTCCGCCCCGGGCGCCACACCGCCTGCCAGACGCGCCCAGAGCTGCCCGGCTATCCAGACCGGCACGAACACCGCCAGCCCCAGCACGAAGAGCGCCCCCGTCGGCGCCACGCCCAGCCCCGTCGCCACGATCAGCGGCCCGGCCGGGTAGAGCAGCTTGAAGCCCGCAAAGGCGCCGAAGGCCACCTCGGCCCGGTGCCGCCCGGCGATGGGCGCGAGCGTCGCATAGGCTGTGTCCGGGCAGACCATCGCCGCCCCCAGCACCGGCGCCGCCCCCTGGGCAAGCCGCCCCGGCAGGCGCGGATTGAGATGCGCCAGCGCCTCGGCCAGCGTGAAGGAGGGCAGCAGGATCAGCGCAAAGGCCCCGAGGCTCCGGCCGAAGCCCGTGCTGAAGGCGGCAATCGCCTCGCCCGGCCCCGGCGCGCGTGCAAGCGCCAGCAGGAGGGCGGCGAGCAGCATCCAGATTGCCAGCGGCAGGGGGGAACGGGTGGTCTGGGACGGCATGGCGGGCCTCGCATGGATCATTCGTTATAATCCTGATAATGGAAATCAAGCCACGGAAAAAACGAGTATTCGGAAGCATGAGCATGAGTAAAATGCATGAAAGCCCCCGCCTGCCTCCGCTGCGCGCGCTGCAGGTCTTCGAGGCGGCGGCGCGGCTTCAGAGCTTCACCCGCGCGGCGGGCGAGTTGGGCCTCACCCAGAGCGCCGTCAGCCGGCAGGTGGCGACGCTTGAGGCCTGGCTGGGCCGGCCGCTCTTTCACCGCGCGGGGCCGCAGCTGCGCCTGAGCGCCGAGGGCGCGCGGCTCGGCGCCCGCCTCACGCCGCTTCTGCGCGAGGTCGCCGCGGCGGTGGCCGAGGCCCGCGCCCGGCCCGCAACCCCCACGGTGACGCTCTCGATGCTGCCCTCGGTCGCCGCGCGCTGGCTGGCGCCGCGGCTGGGGGCCTTTGTCGCCCGCCATCCGGGGGCGGACCTGCGCATCACCGCCACCCGCCACCTTGTGGACTTCGCCGCCGAGGGGGTGGATGCGGCGATCCGCTATGGCAGGGGCGACTGGCCGGGGCTTCGGGCGCAAAGGCTGGGGGGCGAGGCGGTGTTTCCGGTGCTGGCCCCGTCGCTTGCCGCCCGGCTCGACCTGAAAGCGCCTGCGGACCTTCTGCGCGCGCCGCTCATTCACTCCGATCTGGCCGAGGACTGGCGGGCCTGGTTCGCCGCCGCCGGGGTGGCCGTGCGCGAGCCGCCCCGGGGGCCGTATCTGGAGGACGACAGCGCCGCGCTGCAGGCCGTGCTCGACGGGCAGGGGGTGGCGCTGGGGCGCTCGCGCCTGATCGCGCGCGACCTCGCGGCGGGGCTGATGCTGGCGCCCTTTGCGGTGCGGCTCACGGCCTCCTACGCCTATTACTTCGTCGCCCCGCCCGAGGCCTGGGACGACCCGGCAGTGGCGCTGGTGCGCGACTGGCTGGCCGAGGAATTTCGGCGGGAGAAAGGCGCGGATCAGAGCACCGCGCCGTAATAGGCGGCGGCGCGGGTGACATGGCCGCCGGCCCCGAACCACTGGGCCTCGCAGACCATGCGCCGCGTGCCGTTGAGGTCGGCCACATAGTGGATCGTCACGAGTCCTTGAGCGGCGTCCCAGGTGAAACAGTCCAGCGTGAATTCCAGGCGGTCGAACTTCTCCAGCGCATCACGCCAGTAAGCGGCCAGCGCCTCCTTGCCCTCGATCGCCGCCGCCCCGGCCACCTCGGCGGCGACGGGACTGAAGAAGCGCACCTCAGGCGCGTAATGGGCCAGCACCGCGTCGAGATCGCGCCGGTTCCAGGCGGCGATCCAGCCGGCGACAAAGGCGCCTGCGTCATCCTCGGTCATCGGCATGCTCTCCGGTTGCGTCTCGACCAAAGAAATCTGTCAGCGCCCAGGCGGTTTCGGCGGGCCTCTCTTCGGGGAGGAAATGCCCGCAGGGCAGGCTGTGGCCTTCCACGTCACGGGCTTTCTCGCGCCAGGTCTCGAGCACGTCATAGAGGCGATGCACCAGCCCGCGCGCGCCCCACAGGGCGAGAAGTGGCGCCTCGAGGCGCCGGTTCTGGTCCTGCGCATCATGCACGAGGTCGATCGAGGCGGCGGCGCGGTAATCCTCGCAGGTGGCGGCGATACAGGCGGGATCGCTGAAGCAACGCACATATTCGCCAATCGCCTCTTCGCTGAAGGCGGCCATGTTCCTCTGGCTCCATGCGGCGAGCTTGTGGCGCAGGAAAAACTCCGGGTCGGCGCCGATCAGCCGCTCGGGCAGCGGTGCGGGCTGGATGAGAAAGAACCAGTGGTAATAGCCGGTGGCAAACTCCCGGTC
>JALWTH010000196.1 GCA_027082975.1 Paracoccaceae bacterium
CGCCCTTGCTCCGCCCCCGCCCCGCCCCGCCTCAGCCGTTCAGGTCCCGCAGCCTGCGTCCGTCGGCCAGCAGCTCTTCGAGCAGCGGTGCCGGGCGCCAGAAGTCGCCTTCCTCGCGGGCCCGGCGCGCAAGCTCGGCATGGAGCGGCAGCAGCCCGATCCGGTCGGCTTCGAACATCGGCCCGCCGCGCCAGCGCGGGAAACCGTAGCCCAGCAGCATCACCACGTCGATATCGGCCGGGCGCAGGGCGATGCCTTCGCCGAGGATGCGCGCGCCTTCGTTGATCATCGCTTCCAGGCAGCGCCGCTGGATCTCTTCGGGGGAGAAGGGGCGCGGCCGGATGCCCCTTTCGGCGCGCTCGGCGTCGATCAGTGCCAGCACCTCCGGGTCGGGCGCGCCGTGGCGGCTGCCGCCTTCGTAGCGGTAATAGCCGGCGCCGGTCTTCTGCCCGAATCGGCCCGCCTCGCAGAGCAGGTCGGCGATGCGCACATAGCGCTCGGCCGGGTCGCGGCTCGCCGCGAGGCGCTTGCGCCGCGCCCAGGCGATGTCGAGCCCGGCCATGTCGGCCACCTGGTAGGGACCCAGCGCGAAGCCGTAATCGCGCATCGCCGCGTCGATCTCGTAGGGCGAGGCGCCGTCTTCGAGCATGAAATCGGCCACCTGCCGGTAGGCGGTGAGGATGCGGTTGCCGATGAAGCCGTCGCAGACCCCGGCGCGCACCGGCACCTTGCCGAGGCGGCGGGCCAGGGCAAAGGCGGTGGCGGTCACCGCCTCGTCGCTGCGCGCGCCCACCACCACTTCGACCAGCTTCATCACATGGGCCGGCGAGAAGAAATGCAGGCCGATCACGTCTTCGGGGCGCGAGGTGGCGGCGGCCAGGGCGTCGATGTCGAGATAGGAGGTGTTGGTGGCGAGAATCGCGCCGGGGCGCAGCACCCGGTCGAGCCCGGCGAATACCGCGCGCTTGGCCTGCTCGTCCTCGAACACCGCCTCGATCGCCAGATCCACCTCGCCCAGCGCTTCCATATCGGTGACCGGGCGCAGGCGCGCCATGCGCTCGGCCACCTGCTCCGGGCGCGCGCGGCCCTTCTCCACGGCGCGGGCGTGGAGCTTTTCGATCCGTTCGAGCCCCGCCGCCAGCGCCGCCTCGTCGCGCTCGACCAGGGTCACCTCGAGCCCGGCGGCAAGGCAGACCGTGGCGATCCCCGCCCCCATCAGCCCGGCGCCGACCACGCCCAGGCGGGCCACTTCGCGCGGCTCGGCGCGGGCAAGCTCGGGCACCTTGGCCACCAGGCGCTCGGCGAAGAAGGCATGGCGCAACGCCGCCGCCTCATCGCTGGCCAGGCATTCCTCGAAGGCCGCGCGCTCCATGGCAAGGCCGGTCTCGAACGGCACCAGCAGCGCCGCCTCGACGCAATCGACGATGCGCGGCGGCGCCGGCAGGCGGCTGCCCTGCAGCGCCTTGCGCCGCTCGGCAATGGCGCGCAGATAGGCATCGGGGTCGGCAAGCCCCGCGCGCTGGTCGCGGCTGCGGCGCGGCGTGGCGCCCGCCTCGACCGCCTCGCCCAGTTCGCGCGCCCAGGCGATGGCCTCTTCGGTCAGCTCGCCTTCGGCGATGCGGTCGATCAGGCCTATCTCCAGCGCCCTTTGCGCGCTCACGGGCCTGCCGCTCAGCATCATCTCCAGCGCTGGATCCGCCCCGGTCAGGCGCGGGGTGCGCTGGGTGCCCCCGGCGCCGGGCAGGATCCCGAGCAGCACTTCGGGCAGGCCCAGCCGGGCGCCCGAATCGGCGATGCGGTAATGGCCGGCCAAGGCGATCTCCAGCCCGCCGCCCAGGGCCGTGCCGTGGATCGCCACCACCACCGGCTTCTGCGCCGCCTCGATCCGGTCGCAGAGCTCGGGCAGCAGCGGTGCCTTTGGCGGCTGGCCGAATTCGCGCACATCCGCCCCCACCGGAAAGGTGCGCCCGGCCGCGCGGATGACGGTGGCGCGCACCGCTTCGTCGCCCTCGGCCCGGGCGATCCGGCGCATCAGCTTCCTGCGCAGCGCCGCGCCCAGCGCGTTTACCGGCGGGTTGTCGATGGTCAGCACCGCCACGCCCTCCCGCACCTCGTATGTTACCAGCTTGCCCATCAACCTTCTCCGATCACTTCGCTTGCCAGTTCCAGCAGCACCGGGATTGCCGCTTCATATGCGCGGGCGCGCGCCGGGTTGGCGGCATTGCCCGCCCGCGCCCGCGCCACCACGCCTTCGAGGATCGCCGCCAGGCGGAAAAAGGCGAATGCCAGGTAAAAGGGCCAGTTCCGCGGCACTTCGATGCCCCGGCGCGCCGCGTAAGCCGCCAGATAGGCCGCCTCGTCGGGCAGGCCCAGGGCGGCGCGATCCAGACCGCCGAGCCCGCGCATCCCGCCCTCATGCGGCAGGCGCCACTGCATGCACTGATAGGCGAGATCGGCCAGCGGGTGGCCGAGCGTGGAAAGCTCCCAGTCGAGCAGGCCGAGCACCTCGCTGCCATCCTCGGAAAACATCATGTTATCAAGCCGGTAGTCCCCATGCACCAGCGCCGAGAGGCCGTCGTCTTCGACCATGTTCGCCTCGAGCCAGGCGATCAGCCGCTCCATCTGCGCACGCGGGCGCGGCGCCGAAGCCTGGTATTGCCCGGCCCAGCGCGCGGTCTGGCGGGCGAAGTAATTGCCCGGCTTGCCGAAATCCCCGAGCCCCAGCGCCGCCGGGTCGAGCCCGTGCAGATCCGCAAGCACCCGGTTCATCGCGTCATAGACCCGCCCGCGCGCCGCCGGCGAAAGCTCCGGCAGGGCCGGGTCCCAGAAGACGCGCCCCTCGAGATGCTCCATCACGAAAAAGGCCCGCCCCAGCGGCGACTCCCCCTCCTCGGCCAGCGCCAGCATCCGCGGCACCGGCACCGGCGTGCCCGCCAGCGCCTGCATCACGCGAAATTCCCGCTCGACCATATGCGCGCTGGGCAGCAGGCGGCCCGGCGGCTTGGCCCGCAGCACATAGCGCCCGCTTTCGGCCTCGAGCAGATAGGTCGGATTCGACTGCCCGGCCACGATCGGCTCGATCCGGTGCAGGCCGCCAAAGCCTGCCACATTGGCCGCCAGCCAGGGGCCAAGCGCTTCGGCAGATATGTCGGCGCCGCCGCTCATGCGCCGACAGTAACGCGCCGTAACGTAAAGGCAACGGCTGATTGACAAGGGCCGCCGCGCCGCGTTTCCCTTTTCGCGCAAATGGGAGGAAACGGCGAAAGGGAGGAGGCGGCCATGACCGCGATGGATCTGGGCATGAGCCCGCGGCTCGAGGCGCTGCATGGGCGGCTGACGAAAATGATCGCCGAGGAGATCGCGCCGCTCGACGCGGAATTCCTCGCCGAGGTCGAAAAGGGCGACCGCTGGCAATTCACCCCGCGCCAGAGCGAGATCCTCGAAGGGCTCAAGGCGCGCGCCCGCGCCGCCGGCCTGTGGAATCTCTGGCTGACCGACAGCGCGCGCGGGCCGGGGCTGAGCACGGTCGAATATGCCTGGCTGGCCGAGGAGATGGGCAAGAGCCACCTCGCCGCCGAGGTCTTCAACTGCAACGCGCCCGATACCGGCAACATGGAGGTGCTCGAGCGCTACGGCACCCCCGAGCAGAAGGCGCGCTGGCTAGAGCCGCTCATGGCCGGCGAAATCCGCTCGGCCTATCTGATGACCGAGCCCGATGTCGCCTCTTCGGACGCCACCAACATCGCCATGCGCTGCGAGCGCGACGGCGACCATTACGTGCTCAACGGCGAGAAATGGTGGGCGACCGGCGCGGGCGATCCGCGCTGCGCGGTCTATATCGTCATGGTGCGGACCGGCGGCGAGGAGGCGCCGCGCCACCAGCGCCACTCGATGCTGCTGGTGCCGGCCGATGCCGAAGGGGTCGAGATCGTGCGGCCGATGGAGGTCTATGGCCACGATGACGCCCCCCACGGCCACATGCATATCCGCCTCAGCGACGTGCGCGTGCCGGTGGAAAACATCATCCTCGGTGAGGGGCGCGGCTTCGAGATTGCCCAGGGGCGGCTGGGGCCCGGGCGTATCCACCATTGCATGCGCGCGATCGGCCAGGCGGAGAAGGCGCTGGAGATGATGTGCCGGCGGGCGCTCGAGCGCGAGGCCTTCGGCCGCAGGCTGGCCGCGCTCGGCGCCAATTTCGACCTCATCGCCGAAGCGCGCATGGAGATCGAACAGGCGCGCCTGCTGTGTCTCAAGGCGGCCTGGATGATGGACCGGGGCGATGCGCGCGCCGCCGCGCCCTGGATTCACCAGATCAAGGTGGTGGCGCCGAACATGGCGCTGAAGGTCACCGATGCGGCGGTGCAGATGTTTGGCGCTCAGGGGGTCTCGCAGGATACGCCGCTGGCCCGGCAATGGACCGCCCTGCGCACCCTGCGCCTGGCCGACGGGCCGGACGCGGTGCATCGCCGCCAGGTGGCGCGCACCGAGCTGCGCAAATACACGCAGGAGCGGATCTGACCCCGAGCGCGGGTCAGGGCCGGATCGGTTTCCCGTCAGATCCCGATCAGCACCCGGTCGGATCCCGGTCGAAACCGGGTCAGGGCGTTGTCACGGGGCGCATTTGCGGCAAAAGGGCGTATCCGGCACCAGATCCAGCCGCCCGAGCTCGATTTCATCGCCGCATTTCACGCAATAGCCGTATTCGCCCTCTTCGATCCGCTTGCAGGCGGCCTGTATCCTTGCCAGTTCTTCGCGGGCCAGCCGCGCCTCGTGCTCCAGCACCTCGTCGCCCTCGCGCTCGGTGGCAAGCTCCTCCCAATCCCGTGACTGGTGGCTGTCCAGCTCCGCCTCTATCTCCCGAAGGCGCGCCTCCAGCTCCGCCGCGCGCGCTTCCAGCCTGGCCCTGTATCCGGCGACATCCACCATGACCCCTCCGATCCCTTCGCGATTTTGCAAAGCTTGCCCGGCCCCGCGGCGGGCTGCCTTGATACATGTCAAGCAACAGGATTGCCCGCGCCCTCGCGCTACAGGCTGGACAGGTCCGGCAGGTCTCCGAGGTCGGGCAATTCGCCCGATCCGGTCTCCCCGAGCGCCCCGAGATCCGGCAGATCGCCCGGCGCTGCCTCGCCGCCCGGAGGAGGCAAAGCGCCCGCGCCCTCGCCCGTCTCCCCCAGGGCACCCAAATCGCCCAAATCGCCCAAATCTCCGGGAGCGCCGGGAGCGCCGGGAGCGTCTCCCGCGCTCAGCTCACCCAGGCCGCCCGGCACACCCGGATCCGGCAGCCCTGCGGCTGTACCGGCTCCATCCGTTTCGGCAAGATCCGGCAGGTCGGCAAGCCCGCCCTCTGCCCCCGCAGGCGCAAATCCCGCCGCCGCGCCCGGCATGG
>JALWTH010000197.1 GCA_027082975.1 Paracoccaceae bacterium
GATCAATCGGCCCGTGGCCCAGATGCAGCCGCCCGCCCGGCAGCATATGCGCCCGCGCCCCGCTCATTTGCGCCCCCATCTGTAGCGCTGCGGCGCATGCGGGTCGGCCCCCCTGTGCGCGACCCGGCGGCGGTCTTCGCCCAGCACCTCTTCGAGCGGCCTGACCGCCCCCATATGCCCGCCCATCGCCGCGTAATCGCTGAGCCGCATGGTGAATTCGATCGGCGCCACCAGCGCCGGGGTGGGTACATAGCCAAAGGCATTGTCGGGCATGTCCATGACATCGGCCATCAGGGTGATGCCGCCGCCGGGCCAGATATAGGCCTCCGCTCCGCCGCAGGAAACGTAAGTCAGCGCCGCGCGCACCGAGCGGGTCAGGCGCACCGGGTTTTCGGTGACGCCCGCGCGCAGGCTGCCCCCGGCCCCGCCCATGAACAGCACCGAGGTCAGCGAAGGCTCGCAATTCTCCGCCACCCGCTCGGCGCTGGCCTGCAGTACCTCGGGGATCGGCGCGGGGACGGGGTTCAGCTCTTCGTCGAGCTCGAAATAGGCGTATTGCTCGCCGGTGGTCGAGATCATCAGCAGGCGCAGGCCGGGGCGGGCGTGTTTCGGATCGGCGGGCTTCAGGATCGAGAGCGGGTCGCTCACATCGGTGCCGCCCCAGCCGGTGCCGGGATTTGCCACCTGGAAGTAGCGCCCCGGGGTGGAGCGCCGGCCCCTGACCCTGATGCCCGTGGGCGCGACGCCCAGCAGCTTGCCCGCCTGGTGCTCGCTCAACACGCCGGTGATGTGGTCGTCCACCACCACCACCTCATCCACATGCGGCGCCCATTGGGCGGCAAACATGCCGATCGCCGCCGAGCCGCAGCCCACCCGCATCAGCCGCTCTTCCTCGCCGTCGATCACTGGCGCGCGGCCCGCCTGCAGGGTGAGCGTGGCGCCGCCCTCGACGCTGAGTTCCACCGCCTCGCGGTTGCACAGGCGCAAGAGCGTGTCGCAGGTGACGCGGCCCTCGCGCTTGGTGCCGCCGGTCAGGTGCTCGACGCCGCCGAGCGACAGCATCCGCGAGCCGTATTCGGAAGTGGTCACATGGCCCACCGCCTCGCCGTCTGCGCGCACAAGGGCGCGCTCGGGGCCGATATGGCGGTCGGTGTCGATCTTCACCTTGGCGCCGCAATAGGAGAAGATGCCCTCGGTCACCACCGTCACCATGTCCACCCCCTCGACCTGCTGCGAGACGATGAAGGGCGCGGGCTTGTAATCGGGATAGGTGGTGCCGGCCCCGACCGCGGTGACGAAGGGACGCGAGCCCTCGAGCAGGTCGCCCGACCAGCGCGCATCCTCGCCGAGGAAGGGGACGAGTTCGCGCGCGGTCTCGGTGATGGTGAGAGGGTCGAGGCGCACCAGCCGGCCGGCCTCGTTGGCGTAGCGGTCGCAGGCCCCGGCCCGACCCTCGGCGATGTAGCAGAGCACCGGGCAGGCATCGCAGCGGATCTTGTCTTCGGGGCGGGTGCGGCCGGGCTTGGCGGATGCGTCAGGCCCGGCTTGCGCGGCGGGCTTGGCTTGCGCGGCGGGCGGGGCGTTCTTCTCAGCCATGGCCGGCCTCGCGCAGCAGGGCGCGCAGGCGTGCGGGCGTGATCGGCAGGCGGCGCGGGCGCATCCCGGTCGCCGCGCGGATCGCCCCGGCAATGGCCGGCGCCGTGGGCACCAGCGCGTGCTCGCCCAGCCCCTTGGCGCCAAAGGGGCCGTGGGCGTCGGCCGCCTCGATGATCTTCACCTCGATCTCCGGCACATCGCCAATGGTGGGGATCAGGTAATCATGCAGGTTTTCGCTCCTGCCGGGCACATATTCCTCCATCAGCGCCATGCCCAGCCCCTGGGCAATGCCGCCCTCGACCTGCCCTTCGACCAGAAGCGGATTGATCGCCCGGCCCACATCATGGGCGGCGACCATGCGCAGCACGCGGGTGGTGCCCAGCGCCATGTCCACCTCCACCAGCGCCATCTGCGCCGCATAGCCGAACTGCGCATAGGGCTCGCCCTGCCCGTTCTCGTCCAGCGGGCTGGTGGGCGGGTCGTAGCTCTCTTCGGCGCTGAGCACATAGCCATGGGCATCCTCGGGCAGAGCGGCAAGGTCGAGCATGTGCTCCTTGTCATCCTCCACCACCTTGATCTGCCCGCGCCCCAGCACGATCTCGGCCCCCTCGCCGGCATTGACCCGGCTCAGCACCGCGCGGCGCAGGGCCCGGGCGGCGGCGAGCGCCGCATTGCCGCTGACAAAGGTCTGGCGACTGGCCGAGGTCTTGCCCGCATCGGGCGTTGCATCGGTATCCGCGCCGACTAGGTGGACCAGGCGCAGCGGCACCCCGAAGCCTTCGGCAAAGATCTGGGCGATCACCGTATTCGCCCCCTGGCCGATATCCACCGCCCCCTGGTGCAGCACCAGCGTGCCATCGGCGCGGATGCCGGCGCGGATGGTCGAAGGGTTGGGCAGCGAGGTATTGCCACAGCCATACCAGCCCGCGGCCACCCCCACGCCCCGGCGCAAAGGCCCGCGCTGGCCGCCCCGGGCGTTGAACTCCGCCGCCGCGCGCCGCTCCGCCGCATAAGGCGCGCGCAGGGCCTCGAGGCAGGCCTTCACCCCGACCCCTTGCGCGAATACCTGCCCGCAGACCGTCTCGGCCCCGTTTTCGAGCGCGTTCAGCAGGCGAAATTCGAGCGGGTCCAGCCCCGCCGCCTCGGCCAGCTCGTCAAACAGCGCCTCCTGCGCAAAAGCCGCCTGCGGCACGCCAAAGCCGCGAAAGGCGCCGGCGGGCGGGGCGTTGGTATGCACCCCGCGCGTCTTCGCCCGATAGGCCGGGATCACATAGGGGCCCGACGCATGGACCGGCACCCGGTTGGCCACGGTCGGCCCCCAGGAGGCATAGGCGCCGGTGTTGAAATCGCCCTCGAAGGCCATCCCCACCAGCCGCCCCGAGGCATCGGCGCCCACCCGCAGGCGCATCCGCGCCGGGTGGCGCTTGGTGCTCGATTGCAGGCTCTCGGCG
Organism: Paracoccaceae bacterium; assembly: GCA_027082975.1. Classification (GTDB taxonomy): domain Bacteria; phylum Pseudomonadota; class Alphaproteobacteria; order Rhodobacterales; family Rhodobacteraceae; genus JAAEUB01. The sequence continues at coordinate 3,048 of JALWTH010000197.1, forward strand.
CGGCTGTAGGCAAGGCGCACGGGCCGGCCCGTCTTCAACGCCGCGAGCGCCAGGTAGGGCTGCACCGAGAGGTCGAGCTTGGAGCCGAAACCGCCGCCAACAGCGGTGGGCACGATGCGAATATCGCTCTGGGCGCGCCCCAGCACGCCAGCCAGCGCCTCGCGGTCCATCGCCGGGGCCTGGGTGCAGGCATGGATCACCACGCGGCCCCCGACCAGCTCGGCAAAGCCCGCCTCGGGCTCGATATAGGCGTGCTCGACAAAGGAGGTCTCGAACACCCCCTCAGCCAGATGCGCGGCCCCTTCCAGCGCCGCTTCCACCGCGCCCCGGGCCACGAAGCCCGTGCACATCACGTTGCCCGCGCGCTCCTCATGCAACAGCGGCGTGCCCTCGGCCAGCGCGGCATCGACGCTCTCGGCGGCCGCGAGCGGCTCGAAGGTGACCGGAAAGCCCGCCAGATCCAGCCCCGCCAGCACCTCCGGCGCGCCGACCAAAGCCGCCACCGCCTCGCCGCGAAAGCGCGTCTCGCCCTCGGCAAAGACCGGCTGATCGACAAAGCCCGGGATCACCCCGAAACGGTTCTCCCCCGGCACGTCGTCGGCGGTGAGAATGGCCGCAAGCCCGTGGGCGGCGCGGTAGGATTCGAGATCGCCGAAGCGGAAGGCGGCGCGCGGATGCGGCGAGCGGATCAGGCGGATCTCCAGCGTGCCGGGCGGGGCGATGTCGTCGCCAAAGGCCTCGCGCCCCTCGACCTTGGCCGCCCCGTCCAGCCGGCGGATCGCCGCGCCCACGCCGCCTTCGCGCGCCCGCGGGGCCCGGCCGACCTCGGCCACCGCGTCGATGATCTTGCGATAGCCGGTGCAGCGGCACAGCACGCCGCCGAGCGCCGCGCTGATCTCGGCCTTGTCGGGGGCCGAGGTCCGGCGCAGCAGGGCGGTGGCCGAAACCATCATCCCCGGGGTGCAGAAACCGCATTGCGCGGCGCCGAAATCCTGAAAGCTCTCGGCCAGCGCCCGCGTGCGCGGATCGCGCCGCACGAGGCCCGAGAGCGTCTCCACATGGCGCCCGGCGGCCCGCGCCGCCGGGGTCAGGCAGGCGCAGACCGGCGCGCCATCGAGCAGCACCGTGCAGGCGCCGCAATCGCCCGCATCGCAGCCCAGCTTCACATCCCGCGCCCCCAACCGCTCGCGCAGGGTGGCCGAGAGCCGCTCGCCCGGGGCCGGCGCGGCCTCGACCCCGGCGCCATTGAGCACGAAGCGCACCGTCTCATCCATCGCTCGCCTCCTGTGCTGCCCCTGCGGCCCGCACCAGCGCGCGCCCCACCAGCACCCGCGCCGCTTCCAGCCGATATTCGGCATCGGCGCGCAGATCGTCGATCGGGCTGAGCGGCGCCAGATGCGCCGCCTTCACCAGGCCGGGCGCGCCCAGCTCTGCCACGTCGCAGCCCACCAGATCGGCCTCGAGCCGCGCCAGACGCTGCGCCACCGGGCTGCAGGCCCCCACCGCCACGCGCGCCGCGCGCAGCCGGCCAGCGGCCAGTTCCACCACCGCCGCCACCATCACGAAGGAAATCACCAGATGCGCCCGGCTGCCGAGCTTGACAAAGGCGCTGCCCGCCCCCGCCGGCACCTCCGGCAGCCAGACCGATGCGATCACCTCACCGGGCTCAAGCGCCGTCTGCCCCGGCCCGCGCAGGAAATCGGCGAGCGCCAGCCGCCGCGCCCCGCCAAGGCTTTGCAGATCCACCTCGGCGCCCAGCGCCAGGAGCGGCACCACCCCGTCGGCGGCGGGCGAGGCATTGGCAAGGTTGCCGCCAATGGTGCCCGCCTGCTGCACCTGCACCGCGCCCACCTTGCGCGCCGCCTGCTGCAGACAGGCAAAGGCGGGCGGCAGATCGGCCCGGGCGATCTCGTCCCAGCGCGTCACCGCCCCGATCCGCCAGCCGCCCGCGCTGCGCGCCATGCCGCCGAGCTCGGAAACCCCAGTCAGATCCACCAGATCGCCGCGCACTGGCCCCGCGCCCAAGGCCGGGTAATAATCCGTCCCCCCCGCCAGCGGACGCGCGCCTGCCGCCAGCGCCCCCAACGCCTCGCGCAGATTGTCCGGGCTGAAATAGGCCACGTCGCTCCCCGTCTGTTTGTTTGCACACAAACTAACCGCCCACCCCTCTCCCTGTCCAGCCCCTTCCTCTTGCCGCAAATATCCAGTCCGTTTGATCTGTGCGAAGATGGTTGCGGGCGGGAGCTCGTGAATATCCGGGCGCTCTGATGGTTCAGAGGCATCGTCTCCGGGCCCGAGCCCCGCCCGCGATTGTTGTCCTGCACGGAGA
>JALWTH010000198.1 GCA_027082975.1 Paracoccaceae bacterium
GGAGCGGGCTGAGCGGGCCGGGTCGGTACCTGCGCTGAATCGCCCATGGCCGCTTGATTTTTTCTGCGTCGCAGCATATGCCGGTGCCCAATTGCACAGATACCAGCAGGGGTGCCAACATGACCGATATCGTGATCGTCTCCGCCGCGCGGACCGCCGTGGGCGCGTTTCTGGGCTCGTTTGCCAACACGCCCGCCCATGAGCTTGGCGCGGCGGTGCTCGAGGCGCTGGTGGCGCGCGCCGGGATCGACAAGGCCGAGGTCTCCGAGACCATCCTCGGCCAGGTGCTGACTGCCGGCCAGGGCCAGAACCCGGCCCGCCAGGCCCATATCCGCGCCGGCCTGCCGATCGAGAGCGCCGCCTGGGGCATCAACCAGGTCTGCGGCTCCGGCCTGCGCGCCGTGGCGCTGGGGGCCCAGCACATCCTGCTGGGCGATGCCGAGATCGTCGCCGCCGGCGGCCAGGAAAACATGTCGCTCAGCCCCCATGTCGCGCATCTGCGCCAGGGCCAGAAAATGGGCGATCTGAAGATGATCGACAGCATGATCCGCGACGGGCTGTGGGATGCGTTCAACGGCTACCACATGGGCCAAACCGCTGAAAATGTTGCCGAAAAATGGGAAATCAGCCGCGAGCAGCAGGACGCTTTCGCGCTTGCCAGCCAGAACAGGGCCGAAGCGGCGCAAAAGGCCGGCAAGTTCGACGAGGAGATCGTGCCCTTCACGGTGAGGACCCGCAAGGGCGAGATCACCGTGGACAAGGACGAATATATCCGCCACGGCGCCACGCTCGAAGGGATGCAGAAGCTGCGCCCGGCCTTCAAGCGCGAGGGCGGCACCGTTACCGCCGGCAATGCCTCGGGCATCAATGACGGCGCCGCCGGGGTGCTGCTGATGCGCGCGGGCGAGGCCGAGCGGCGCGGGCTCGAGCCGCTGGCGCGCATCGCCTCCTATGCGACCGTGGGCCTCGACCCGGCGATCATGGGCGTCGGCCCGGTCGGCGCCTCGAAAAAGGCGCTGGAAAAGGCCGGCTGGAAGGCCGAAGAGCTCGACCTGATCGAGGCCAACGAGGCCTTTGCCGCCCAGGCCTGCGCGGTCAACAAGGACATGGGCTGGGATCCGGACAAGGTCAACGTGAATGGCGGCGCCATCGCCATCGGCCACCCGATCGGCGCTTCCGGCGCGCGCATCCTCAACACGCTCCTGTTCGAGATGAAGCGCCGCGGCGCGGCAAAGGGGCTCGCCACCCTGTGCATCGGCGGCGGGATGGGCGTGGCCATGTGCCTCGCGCGCCCCTGAGGCGGCTAAGGGGCGGCAAGGGGGCGGCAAGGGAAAATTTGCCACGCAATAATATTGCTTGTTGCGCGGCATTTCTGTAATTCCGTTGCTGACGCGAATCACATCATCTCACATCACCGGAGGCAGACATGGCACGGGTCGCATTGGTAACGGGGGGCACGCGCGGCATCGGCGCGGCGATTTCACGGGCGCTGAAGGCGGCCGGCTACAGGGTCGCGGCCAATTATGCCGGCAACGATGCCGCCGCCGCCGCCTTCGGCGAAGAGACCGGCATCCCCACCTTCAAGTGGTCGGTCGCCGATTACGATTCCTGCGCCGCCGGGCTGGCCGAGGTGGAGGCCGCGCTCGGCCCGGTCGAGGTGCTGGTCAACAATGCCGGCATCACCCGCGACGCCCCCTTTCACAAGATGACCCGCGAGCAGTGGCAGCAGGTGATCGACACCAACCTTTCGGGCGTGTTCAACATGACCCACCCGGTCTGGCCGGGGATGCGCGCGCGCAAGTTCGGCCGCGTCATCACGATCAGCTCGATCAACGGCCAGAAGGGCCAGTTCGGGCAAGTCAACTACGCCGCGTCCAAGGCCGGCGATCTCGGCCTGACCAGGAGCCTCGCCCAGGAGGGCGCGCGCTTCGGCATCACCGCCAATGCCATCTGCCCGGGCTATATCGCCACCGAGATGGTCATGGCGGTGCCGGAAAAAGTGCGCGAGGCGATCATCGGCCAGATCCCCGCCGGGCGCCTAGGCGAGGCCGAGGAAATCGCCCGCTGCGTGACCTTCCTGGCTGCCGACGAGGCCGAATTCATCAACGGCGCCACCCTGACGGTCAACGGTGGGCAGTATTTCGTCTGAGCCCCCGACCCCGGCACGCCACAACAAGGCGGCGACCTTGGCCGGGATCGCCGCGATCGGCCTGTGGTCGCTCCTGGCCCTGCTCACGGCCGCCTCGGCGCCGGTGCCGCCGCTGCAACTGAGCGCCATGGCCTTTGCGCTGGGCGCCGTGCCGGGGCTGATCTGGGCGGCGCGGCGGGGCGGGCTGGGGCCGCTTCTCGGCTTGGACTGGAAGGTCCATGCCTTTGGCACGGCGGGGCTTTTCGGCTACCACTTCCTGTATTTCTCGGCCCTGCGCCTGGCCCCGCCGGCCGAGGCCGGGCTGATCGCCTATCTCTGGCCGCTGCTGATCGTGCTGTTTTCTGGCCTGCTGCCGGGCGAGCGGCTGGGGGCCGGGCAGGTACTGGGCGCCCTGCTGGGCTTTGGCGGCGCGGCGCTGCTGATCGGCGGTGCCGATGCGGCAAGCCGCGATTCCGGGGCGTTTTTCGGCTACCTGCTGGCGCTGGGTTGCGCCCTTGCCTGGTCCACATATTCGGTGCTCTCGCGGCGTATGGCCCAGGTGCCCACGGTTGCCGTGACGGTCTTCTGCCTGCTGACGGCGCTGCTGTCGGCGGGGGCGCATCTGCTCTGGGAAGAGACCGCCTGGCCCGCGGGCGCGTGGGGCTGGGCGGCGGTGCTGGGGCTCGGGCTGGGGCCGGTCGGGCTGGCCTTTTACCTGTGGGACATGGGCATGAAGCGCGGCGATATCCAGCTGCTGGGCGTGTCCGCCTATGCGGCGCCGCTCTTGTCGACCGCGATACTGATCGCAGCCGGCCTCGCCACACCGGGCCCGGCCCTGTTTGTCTCGGCAGTGCTGATCTCCGCCGGCGCGCTGATCGCCGCGCGCGGCAGGGCGCGATAGGGCGTCAGGCGCCGGCGCGCTCCGCCGCGCTCGGCGCGTCAGGCGCGTCAGGCGGAAGCGGTCAGGCGCTCGATTTCCTCTTTCAGGCGCAGTTTCTGTTTCTTCAGCTCGGCAATCTGCAGGTCGTCGCTGCCCGGGTGGCGCTGCTCTTCTTCCACCTGGGCGGAGAGGGCGGCATGCTTGCGGCGAAGTTCCTCCACATGGGCGCTGAGTGTCATGAGTATCCTCCTGTTTGCCTGTTTTCCGGTACCTGTGTCACCGCTTACCGTCTGGCAGTCCGTTGGCGTGCGGCTGCGCATCCCTCCCGGGCCTCCCGGTCGCCTGCGCAGCGCCACGTCCCGACCGCACATCTCCAGTGCAGCACAAAAAGCGGCGCGTGTCACGCCTGCCGGTGATGCACTGCGGGAAGTGTGGCACCGGGATATTAGGCTCAGGACCCATTAATCCCACGTTCACAGTCCGGCAGATTTGCTTCCTGAAAAGGCGCAAGACCGCAGGAATAGTGGTGCTATTCCAAGGTCTTGCAACGCATTCAGGGAGCAAATCCGCCGGACCCGCAGGGCGGTGCAGGCGCTTCATCTCAGGGGCCTTTTGCCCTTGGAAAGGGGGCCCACCCTGTCCGGCGGGCAAAAAACCCCTGATATTTCGCGCCTGCGCCGCTGTGAGCGCGGGATTAATGGGTCCTGGGCCTAACAAAGTATGAACGCGAATCGCCTACCACAAGGGCAGCGCCACCCCGTCGCGCAGGATCGCGCTTACCTCCTGGCGGTAGCTTTCGGCATCGCCCACATGCTCGGCTCCGTCATGCAGGATCAGCGGCGCGGCGAGGCGAAAGGCGCCGCGCCCGCCCTTGCGCGCCTGCACCAGGATCAGCGAGGCGGAGCGGCCCTCGCGCGGGCAGAGCGGCTTGACCAGGATCGAGCCGAGGCGCTCGTCCATCGCTTCGAGGATCTCGGGCAGGCGGTCGGCCTTCTGGATCATGGTCATGTGCCCGCGCGGCTTCAGCCGGCGGGTCGCGGCGTCGATCCAGTCCGCGAGCGGGGCATCCTCGCCGATCGCCATTTCGCGCCCGGCATCCTGCGCCGGGGTGCCTGACAGGCGCAGGTGATAGGGCGGGTTCATGATCACGTGATCGAAGCTGTCTTCGCGCAGCTCCGCCGGCAGCTCGCGCAGGTCGGCGGTATGCACCTCCAGCTCGATGTCGTTTTCAAACGCATTGAGCCGGGCGAGGTCGGCATAATCCTTCTGGATCTCGACCCCGACCAGGCGCAGGCCTTCGACCCGCTTGCCCAGCGACAGGATCGCCGCGCCGACGCCGCAGCCAAGCTCCAGCACCGATTCGCCCGGATGGGCATTGACCGAGGCGGCCAGGAACACCGGATCGACCCCGGCCCGGTATCCCTGCCGCGGCTGCATCAGCACCAGCTGCCCGCCCAGGAACTTGTCTGTGGTTATCGCTTCGCGCGTGAAACCCATGCTTATTTCTCCACCATGATACCATTGTCGCGCATCGCCCGCCGGGCGCGCGCGACGTCATCGTCGGGCACCATAATACGACGAGGTAAAATTCCCGTTGATCCCTCCATGAGGCTCATATGGACGTCGAGGACAAAGTGCTCTATACCCTCGCCCTGAAGAAGGGCGGTGGCGAAAGCCAGGACGGCGGGGTCGTTTGTCTTCAGAAGCTCTTTCATATTCAATGACTTAAGGCATTCTGCGCCGAGAGTCGAGCCGGGGCACGGTAACGTGAAGACATTGGACAGGAGCGCGGTGCGGCCGCATGAGGCGCTGGCGGCCTTTCTGGAGGGCGAGCTTGCGGAGGTGAATCGGCTGATTCGCGCCCGCATGAGCAGCGAGCACGCGCCGCGCATCCCGGAGGTGACGGCGCATCTGGTCGAGGCCGGGGGCAAGCGCCTGCGGCCGATGCTGACGCTCGCGGCGGCGCGGCTGTGCGGCTATGGCGGGGGCTATCACATCCACCTCGCGGCGACGGTCGAGTTCATCCACACGGCGACGCTTCTGCATGACGACGTGGTGGACGAAAGCACCAAGCGGCGCGGCCGGCCCACGGCGAACCTGCTGTGGGACAACAAGTCCAGCGTGCTGGTGGGCGATTATCTCTTTGCCCGCGCCTTTCAGCTGATGACCGAGACCGGCAACATGCGGGTGCTCGGCATCCTCTCGGACGCTTCGGCCACCATCGCCGAGGGCGAGGTGCTGCAGCTCACCGCGGCCCAGGATCTGGCCACCGGCGAGGAGACCTATCTGAAGGTGGTGCGCGGCAAGACCGCCGCGCTGTTTGCCGCCGCCTGCGAGGTGGGCGGGGTGATTGCCGGCGCCGAGCAG
>JALWTH010000199.1 GCA_027082975.1 Paracoccaceae bacterium
CAGCACCTGCGGGCGGGTGCAGATCGGCAGCGGGTTGCTCTCGATCTCGAGCCGCACCCACTCGTCTCGGTCCCGGTCGGGGATCGAGCGGGCGTAAAGCGGCAGGCCCAGGGTGTTGACGGTCTCGAAGGTATCGGCCGGGGCATAGTAGATCTCGAACAGGCCCTCGACGCCCTCGGGATAGAAGTACGCCTTGTCAGGCGGTACCCCGAAGGCGGCATTGCCCCGGTAGCGGCGGAAGGTGATGCCGCCGAAGCTGACCTCGTCGGCCACCCGCGCGCGCAGATCGGCCGCGGCGGCGGTGTTGAGATAGGTCTCGCGCACCTCCTTGTGCGCCACGAGGTCCGAGAAGAAGGCCGAGCCGCTTGTCGCGCGCGCAGCTGCACCGCCCCGGTGGACAGCCCGCCAAGATCCCCCTCGACGCTCTCGATCAGCGCCTGGCAGCACCAAACCCTCCACGTGCTGCACGGCTGCAGCACGCAGGGAGGAAACGCACGCAAGGGTAATGTACCGCTTTATGTGTCAGCGGCTTGAAGGGGTATTCCTTGTGATTGTCAAAGTCACGAGAAGGAACACCCCAATGCTGCCACGGGCAACACCGATAGAGAGCTTACCGGGAGCGATGCAGGTTTTGAAGGAGATGCAGGCAGGCGCCGCCGACCTGTTCGGCGGATACCGCCCGCTGCGCGCCGCGCGCTGGCAGAGATCATCGAGGCACAGACGCGCCTTGCCGTTGACCGGTATCTCGACGGGCTGGGCGACGATGCTCCCCGGGACCGGCGCAACGGGACCTGTCAGCGCCACCTCTTGACGGCTCTGGGCGACATCGAACAGGCTGTCCCGCGCACCCGGCGCTATTGCCCCACGGAGGTCCTGCGCGCCTATGCCCGGCGCAAGGCGGAGATCGACCGGCTGATCGCGGCGGGTTTCCTGCTGGGCCTTTCCACGCGCAAGATCGGCGAAGCGCTGTTGCCGCTCCTGGGCCGCCCGGTCAGCCCGGCCACGGTCAGCCGGGTGGCCAGATCGCTTGACGATGCGGTGCTGGCCTTTCACGCGCGCGCCCTGGGCGGACGCTACCGCGCCCTCATCCTCGATGGTGTCGTCCTGTCGCGCAAGACCGGTGCGGGGGCCTTGAAACGCCCGGTTCTGGTGGCGCTCGGCCTGCGCCATGACAACCGGCGCGAGATCATCGACTATCAGCTTGCCGCCTCGGAAAGCGAGCGCGACTGGGAACGCTTTCTCGGCAGCCTGGAAAGGCGGGGCCTGCGCGAGGATTGCTTCGAGATCGTCTGTGTCGATGGCGGCAGGGGGCTGTTGGCCGCGTTGCCCACGGTCTATCCCGGCAAGCCCGTTCAGCGGTGCTGGGCGCACAAGATCAGGAATGTCCTCGACAAGCTGCGCAAGGCCGACCGAGACGCCGCGCGCGACGGTCTGCGCAACATCATGAACGCAAGAACCGAACCCGCCGCCCGCTCCGCCGCACGCGATTTCGCCGATCGGTGGGAAAAGGACTATCCCAATGCGGTCAAATGCCTGCGCGAGGACATGGACCGGCTCGTCACCTGCTGACGCTACAAAACTCCGGAAGAACGAAAACAGGTCAGAACAACCAACGCCATCGAAAGGAGGTTCAGGGAAGTCCGCCGAAGAACCCGCCCCATGGGCGTCTTTCAGGACATCATTTCAATGGGTCGCATCCTCTTCGCGATCTTCACAAACGAAAACAAATCACAGGGAACAGGCGCCCCTTTCAGCCTGACACATAAATGTTGACGTTACCCCTTGCAAGCAAGGCCTTGAAAAAAACGCAGATACCATCTATGCAGGACGCGGCCGGTGTCTGGCCATGGGACAGTCTATGCAAATTTGTCAACTTGCATGCGCGAGGAGCCCATGACCACATATTCCATGCCGGCCCTTCAGGTAACGACTGATCCCACCACCGGCGCCACCACCAGCATTTCCTATGTCACGCTGGATCTCAGCGTGTTCGATTCCCTCACCGAGATCTCCTATACGACCGGCACCGCGACCCTGCCGGCGGGTTTCCCGGAGGTGGACCTTTCGAGCCTCTGGGGCTCCATGAACTCGCTTGAGATCGGCGGCGCGCCGCTTGACCTCGGCACCGGCATGATGGCCGGGATCGGGATGGTCGAATGGGGCACCAGCAGCCAGACCTATGTCCTGGCCCTTGCATCGGCGGACGGCAGCACGATCCTGGCCGTGACGCTTGGCGGAGATCCGCTCCCGACCTTTGCCGATGTCGCCGACTGGGAGGCCTTCACCAGCGGCTCGGTCACCGGCATCGGCCCCGCTCCGGCCGGGTCGGGCTTTGCCGAAGGGGACCTGATCGGCCTTTCCGGCATATCCGGGGTGGCGGTCACGGAGCTGGACGATGTCCACGGAAGCAGCCTTGACGATACGTTCCGGCTCGGCGCCGCAGACGACTTCGCCCAGGGCAATGGCGGCAATGACGACATTTCCGGCGGCGCGGGCAGTGACATGCTCGACGGCGGCGACGGCGACGACACGCTGAGCGGCGGCGAAGGCATGGACACCCTGAACGGCGGCGCCGGAAACGACACGCTGGACGCCTCCGGCGGCGCGGCTGACAGCCAGGGCACGGGCGACTACGTGCTGCCGGGGCTGGGCAGCGACACGGTGATCGGCCATGCCGGGCTCTATGCGATCGCCGACGGGATCGACATCTCCTATGCCAACATGTCCGGCATCGGCGGGCTGAGCATCAGCGTCGGCGCCGACGGCACCGGCACCGCGGTGAGCGGCGACGGGCGGATCGACGACAGCTTCACCTATGCCAACCTTTTCGAAGGCTCCCAGGACGACGACCACATCACCGGCAGCGATGCCGATCATTTCGAAGGCTTCATGGGCCATGCCGGCAATGACGTGATCGACGGCGGCGCGGGCACCGACCGGGTCGATTATTACTGGGAGTCCGGCTGGGGCGGGCCGGGGCTCGGAGTCACGGTCGATCTCGCCGCCGGCACCGCCACCGACAGCCACGGCGATACCGATACGCTGATCAATATCGAACAGGTGCGCGGCACCAGCCAGGACGACACCATGAGCGCCGCGGGCATGTCCACCAATGTCCTGTTCATCGGCTCGGAAGGCGACGACGCCCTCACCGGCGGCGATGGCCACGACCGGCTGCTCGGCGGCGACGGCAACGACACGCTCGACGGCGGCGACGGCTACGACATCCTGGTCGGCGGCACCGGCAATGACCGGCTCACCGGCGGCACCACCTCGGGCGACCTGCGCGACGTGATCTATGGCGGCGACGGCAATGACATCATCGACGGCGGCGGCGGCAATGACGAGCTGCGCGGCGATGCCGGCAACGACATCGTTACCGGCGGCTTCGGCGTCGATGTGCTGATCGGCGGGGCCGGCAATGACGTGCTCGCCGGCGGCGCCTGGAGCGATGTGCTCTATGGCGGCGACGGGTTCGATTTCGTCAATGGCGGCTATGGCAACGACCGCCTCCGCGGCGGCGGCGGGGCCGACCGCTTCTATCATGCGGGCGTGGCCGGCCATGGCAGCGACTGGATCCAGGATTACGACAATACCGAGGGCGACGTGCTGCTCTGGGGCGGGGATGCGGGCGCCACCGCGGACGATTTCCAGGTCAATACCGCCCATGTGACTGGTGCCGGGAGCGGGAGCGTGGACGAGGCCTTCGTCACCTACCGCCCCACCGGCCAGATCCTCTGGGTGCTGGTGGACGGCGCCGGCGAGGACCATATCAACCTGCGCATCGACGGCACCGATTACGACCTGCTGGCCTGAGCCCGGGGCGCCCGCCCTTTCATCTTGGTGCAAATACTCCCGCCGGAGGCACGATTTTTCTGCGAAAAATCGCTTTCCCGCCAGGGCGGTGCCGGCGCAGCCTGTCCCGATGCAGAAGGGTGCTTGACTTTGTGCGCGCGCGGGGCCAGATAAGCCGCGTTGGGGCCGTAGCTCAGTTGGGAGAGCGCGTCGTTCGCAATGACGAGGTCGTCGGTTCGATCCCGATCGGCTCCACCATTTGCCGCCGACAATCCGGAAGCCGGACATCCCCGCCGGGCAATTCCGACGCACCGGGCCCGGCGCATCAGCCTGCCCCGGCGCATCGGCCTGCAAGGGGCCGCCCCGGGCGCTCGCCGCGCAGGCGCCACGCCTTGCGCGTCTGCCGACCGCGCCCCTGGCAGCCACTCCACTCAGTGCAGGTTCTGCTCCCGCTGCGGCTCCGGGTGATGGTCCGGCGCCTTGCTGGCCAGCATTTCGAGGGCGGCGATCACATCGTGAAACCGCTCGCGGTTGGGCTTGTAGAACACCCAGTTGCGCCGCCGGCTGGAAGTGACCAGCCCGGCCTGTTGCAGCAGGTGCATATGGTTGGTCACGCTGGGCTGGGTGAGCCCGGTCTTTTCGGTCAGCGAGGTCACGCAGACCCCTTCTGCGACCAGATCGCCCCCCGGTGCGCCGGGAAAGGCCTCGTGCGGGTTCATCAGCCAGCCCATGATTCTCAGCCGGTGCTCGTTGGACAGCGCCTTGAACACTTCACCGATCGACTGAACGGCACAATCCGGCGCCGGATTCCGGGTCGGATTCGTCGTGGCTTCGGGTTTCATCATAGATACTCTTCTATATAGCTACATATTTATATGATTTTCACCCCTCCCCGGAAGTGTCAAGCCAATAGGCTGATTTCCCGTCAGAATCCCCCGGGTCGGGCAGGGCAAATTGACGCAGGGCGCAAATCGGACCACAATCCGGCTGACTGGCTGACCGGCTGAAAGCGGATGACGGCTGCCTGATATTGCCTAGCAGGGGCGCCAGCAGGCAGGATGGACATGCCAACAGCACGCGGTCGGTCGGCATTGTCGGAGGCCGGACCCGGGAGCCCGGGTATTGTGTCCAGTCATATCAGGGGTTGCCCGCCAGCCCGCAACAGGAGGTTTAGATGATACTCGAAGCATTCAAGACAGGCATGACCCGCGCCACGGGCCTCGCCGGCGCCCTGGTGCTCGCCGGCGCCACCGCCGCGCTCGCGGTCGAGGTCGAGGCCACGACCGATGTCAATGTGCGCACCGGGCCGGGGACCAGTTTCGGCATCCTCGACGCGCTGAACCGCGGCGAGCGGGTCAATATCCTCGAATGCAACAGCTCCGGCTCCTGGTGCTATGTGGACCAGGACGGCCCCGATGGCTGGGTCAGTGCCCGCTACCTGCAGGCACCGCCCCCCCCGCCGCCGCCGCCCGGCTCGGGCACGGGGTCGGGCACGGGGTCGGGCACGGGCACCGGGGGGCGTGACTGCGAGCTGCGC
>JALWTH010000200.1 GCA_027082975.1 Paracoccaceae bacterium
AAAGCGCGTCGGTGATCGCCTCGAGGTCTTCGTCCGTGGCCTTGCTCTGGGCCCAGTGGGCGGTCTGGTTCAGGTGGTCCACCGTGCGCAGGATGTCGTCGATCTGGCGCTGGGCGAGGATCGCCTGGCGCTCCTCCATCCAGGCGCGGATCGCGGCCATGTCGGCCTCACTCAACTCGCGCCCGCCATGGGGCTTGATCTCGCCGTTCCTGATATTGACCACCGCGATCTGGTCCATGTCGATGCGCCGCTGGCGGTTCTCGGTATCGACCCGATAGACGAAGGCGCCGTTTTCGCGGGTGCGGAAGAAATATTCGGGAAGGTCGGGGGTCATATGGCTTTCAGTTCAAGGATGCGCAGAATTCCTGTATGCGCGTGCAGGCTTCGCGCAGGTTTTCGTCCGAGGTAGCATAGCTGACCCGGAACGCCGGGGAAAGTCCGAAGGCCGCGCCGAACACCACCGCCACGCCCTTTTCCTCCAGCAGAGCGGTGGCAAAGGCCTCGTCGCTGTCGATCCGTCGGCCCGCCGGGCTCACGCGCCCGATCAGCGGGGCGATCGAGGGATAGACGTAAAATGCCCCGTCGGGCACCGGGCAGGTGATGCCGGGGGCCGCGTTCAGCATCTCCACCACCAGGTCGCGCCGGCGCCTGAACACCGCGTTGTTGGCGGCGATGAAATCCTGCGGGCCGTTGAGCGCCTCCAGCGCCGCCCATTGGCTGATGGTGCAGGGATTCGAGGTGCTTTGCGACTGGATCTTGCGCATGGCCGCGATCAGCTCTTCGGGCCCGCCCGCATAGCCGATGCGCCAGCCGGTCATGGCATAGGCCTTGGAGACGCCGTTGCAGGTCAGGGTGCGCGCATACAGGGCCGGTTCGACCTCGGCCGGGGTGCAGAACGTGAAATCGTCGAACACCAGATGCTCATACATGTCGTCGCTCAGCACCCAGACATGCGGATGGCGCAGGAGCACATCGGTCAGCGCCTTGAGCTCGGCGCGCCTGTATCCGGCGCCGGTCGGATTGGAGGGCGAGTTGAAGATCAGCCACCGGGTGCGCGGCGTGATTGCCGCCTCAAGCTGCTCGGGCGTGATGCGAAAGCCGGTCTCGATCCCCGCTTCGATGGGAACGGGCCTGCCGCCGGCCAGCAGCACCATGTCCGGATAGCTCACCCAGTAGGGGGCGGGGATGATCACCTCGTCGCCCGGATCGAGCGTGGCCATCAGCGCATTGTAGAGGATCTGCTTGCCGCCGGTGCCCACGCTGATCTGCGCCGGCGCATAATCAAGCCCGTTGTCGCGCTTGAACTTGCGCGCGATCGCCGCCTTGAGCTCGGGCATCCCGTCGGGGGCGGTGTATTTCGTGCGGCCCGCGTCAATGGCGGCCCTGGCGGCGGCCTTGATGTGCTCGGGCGTGTCGAAATCGGGCTCTCCCGCCCCCAGGGCGATCACGTCGCGGCCTGCCGCCCTGAGTTCGGCGGCAAGGGTGGTAACGGCGATGGTGGGCGAGGGCTTGACGCGCGCCAGTGTCGCGGAGAGGAAGGGCATGGGGCTGGTTCCGGTTTGCAGTCGGGGCTGACCTGTCATAGGCAAGGGGCGAGGGCCGATCAAGCGCCATCGCCGGCCGGGCGGCAGGGGCGCCGAGGGAGCAGGGAGCAGGGAGTGGAAGGATGAGCGAGAGCCGCGAGATGCGCCTGAAGCGCATGAAGCTGCGTGCCCAGCGGCGCGGCACCAAGGAAATGGACCTGGTGCTGGGCCGCTTCGCCCTCGACAGGCTGGAGCGGATGGACGAGGCCGCGCTCGACCGATTCGACCGCCTGCTGGAAGAGAGCGACAACGACCTGTGGGACTGGACCACCGGCCGCCGGCCCTGCCCGCGGCAATGGGGCGCGCTGATCGACGAGATCAGAACCCATGCCGGCCTCGGGGGACGGGAACGAATCGACTAAATTTATTTCGTTATTCGCCCGGCATTTAACTGAATGTTTGCTCTTTGCTGTGAAGCTGCCTTGCAAGATTCACGGCGGAGACAAGAATGAGTATGCATTCCTCAATAGGCCAGAGCGGCAATCAGGGTTTCGTCAGCCAGTATCTCGATGTCCTGTCGCTGGTCGAGCGGCTGCACCGGCTGCTGCTGGATGTGGTGAAGGACGAATTCGAGCGAATCGGGCTGCTCGAGATCAATTCGGTGCAGGCGCTTCTGCTGTTCAATATCGGTGACAATGAGGTGACCGCGGGCGAGTTGAAGACTCGTGGCTATTATCAGGGCTCCAATGTCAGCTACAACCTGAAGAAGCTGGTCGAAATGGGCTACATGCACCACCAACGCTGCGAGATAGACCGTCGCTCGGTGCGGGTGCGGCTGACCGAAAAGGGGCGCGAGGTACGCGACCGGGTGGCCGATCTGTTCGAACGCCATGCCGAAGGGCTGCAGAGCAAGGGCGTACTGACCCCGGAAGGGATCGAGGACATCAATGCGGCGCTGAAACGGGTCGAGCGCTACTGGAGTGATCAGATCAGGTATATCTACTGATGTGCCTGCGGTTGGGGCAGCGGTGATTTTTCGCAGAAAAATCGGTGCCTCCGGCGGGAGTATTTGGGCCAAGATGAAAGGGAAGGCGCCCCTTACGCGACAGCCAGGGCAGTTCGGATGCGCGGGATCATGAACTCGGTGAACAGGTCGATCTTGGCATCCTTCATGCGCCGGTGCGGGGTCAGGACGGACAGGTTTGTGGGCAGGGGCGGCGTGGCCTGGGCAACCGGCAACAGGCGGCCTGCCTTGAGATGGGCAGCCACTTCGAAAAGCGGCTTCAGCACGATGCCGTGGCCGGACAGGGCCCATTCGGTCAAAACGTCGCCGTCGTCGCTTTCGAACGGGCCGCTGACCGGGTAGCGCTGCGGGCCGGTTTCGGTCTGCAGGGTCCACTGGAACTCCCTTGTGCCGGGGAAGCGCAGCACCAGGCAGGCGTGCTTGTCCCGGACCAGGGCGGCACCATTGGCCGGGTTCCCCCTCGCCCGGATATAGGCGGGCGCGGCGCAGAGCAGGCGGGGGATTTCGGCGATGGCGCGCATTTTCAGTGCGCTGTCTTCGAGCGGGCCCATGTGGAACATCAGGTCGAGCCCTTCGGCCAGCATGTCCACGCTGCGGTCCGACAGGCGCAGGCGGATGTCCACATTGGGATAGAGCGCCTTGAAATCGGGCAGGGCCGGGGCGATCAGGCGCCGCCCGATGCCGAGGCCTGCGGCGATGAACAGGGTGCCGCGCGGGTTGTCCGCGGTCTGCGAGACGCTGCCTTCGGCCCGGGTCACGGCGTCGAGGATGGCGCAGGCCCCTTCGTAGAACAGCCGCCCTGCCTCGGTCGGCTTGAGCGAACGGGTCGAGCGGTTGAACAGGCGGCAGCCGAGGTGCTGTTCGAGGTCGGCGATGCGTGCGGAGGCGACCGCCGGCGAGCAGCGCTGGTCGCGCGCCGCCGCCGACATGCTGCCCAGTTCGTAGACCCGGACAAACATGCGGATATTCTTCAGATAGGCCATACTCTTCGGATTTCCTTGAAAGTGCTGCGGCATTTTATGGATATACTGATAACAGCAAAAGGCCGATACTCGCCACAGGGTAGTGCCCGCTGCAAGGCTGCAAGACAGGGGAATGGCATGATTTTCAATGTGATCGTGATGGAATGGCTGGAATTCGCGGTGCGCTGGGTCCATGTGATCACCGCGATTGCCTGGATCGGCTCTTCTTTCTACTTCATCGCGCTCGACCTGGGCCTGCGCCCCTCCGGCGACCGCCGCGCGGGCATAACCGGCGAGGAATGGCAGGTGCATGGGGGAGGTTTCTATCACATCCAGAAATATTCGGTGGCCCCGAACCGCCTGCCGCAAGACCTGATCTGGTTCAAATGGGAGAGCTATTCGACCTGGCTCAGCGGCTTTACCATGCTGGTGCTGGTCTATTACCTGGGGGGCGATCTTTATCTGGTGGACCCCAACGTGCTGGATGTCCCGGTCTGGCAGGCGGTGCTGATCTCGCTCGGCTCGCTGGCCTTTGGCTGGATCGCCTATGACCTGATCTGCAAGAGCCGGTTTGGCGACGACAACACCCGCCTGATGGTGCTGCTTTTCGGGATCCTCGTTGTCATGGCCTGGGGCTATACGCAGGTGTTTTCGGGGCGCGCCGCGCTGTTGCATCTGGGGGCCTTCACCGCCAGCATCATGACCGGCAACGTGTTCTTTACCATCATACCCAACCAGCGCATCGTGGTGGCCGATCTCAGGGCCGGGCGGGTGCCGGACGCCAGATACGGCCGCATCGCCAAGCAGCGCTCGACGCATAACAATTACCTGACGCTGCCGGTGATTTTCCTCATGTTGTCAAACCATTACCCGCTGGCCTTCGCCTCGGAGATGAACTGGCTGATCGCCAGCCTCGTCTTTCTGATGGGGGTGACGATCCGCCATTTCTTCAACACCATGCACGCGCGCAAGGGCCGGCCCTGGTGGACCTGGGGGCTGACCACGGCGCTGTTCGGGCTGATCGTCTGGCTGTCGGCCTCGCCGCTGTTTCACGACCGGCCCGAGGATGGCGACACGGCACTTGGCCTCGCGGCCACGCGCTATGCCGAGGCGGAGGGGTTCGAAGAGGTGGCCGACCTGGTGATCGGCAAATGCTCCATGTGCCACGGCGCCGAGGTCTATTGGGAAGGGATCGCCGCGCCGCCCAAGGGGGTGCTGCTCGACAGCCCGGCCGAGGTGGCGCGCCATGCCCGCGAAATCTACCTGCAGGCGGGGTTCACCGATGCGATGCCGCCGGCCAATGTCTCCTTTGTCGAGCCCGAGGAGCGGGCGCTGATCCGGGCCTGGTTCGAAGGGGCGAGCGGGTAGGGGCTCAGCCGGCGGTCAGAAGCGCGCGGGTGCGCGCGGCGATATAGGCCTCTTCGCGCGCCGGCACGACCCAGGCGGCGACCCGGCTTCGGGGCGCGTGCAGGGCCGGGCCGTGGGCGGCATTGGCGGCGGGGTCCGGTGTGAGCCCGGCCCAGCCCAGCCCCTCCATGATCGCGGCGCGCAGGGGCGCGGCCCGCTCGCCGATGCCGCCGGTAAAGGCCAGCGCGTCGAGCCCGCCCATGGCGGCGATCAGGCTGCCGGCATGGCGCGTGGCCCAGTAGGCGAAGTGGCGGACTGCAAAACGCGCCTCTTCGTCGTCGCGCCCCAGCAGCGCGCGCATGTCGCCGCTGCCGGCGAGCCCCCTGAGCCCGCTTTCGTGCCACAGCAGGCGCCGCGCGCCCTCGATCCCCAGCCGCTCGGCCAGCACCAGCACCGCCTCCGGGT
>JALWTH010000201.1 GCA_027082975.1 Paracoccaceae bacterium
GCTGGGCGAGGTCGCGGGGGAGGTCGCGGGCGAGAGCGCGCCTGTGGGGGCGGCCGGAAAAGCCGCCTGAGGGCCGGCCGGCCGGCCCGCGGTCTCGCGCCCGACCCGCGCCCGACCCGCGCCCGGACTTGCGCTCGCGCGCCCGAATGCGTATCTGGGGCCTGATTCTCCAGAGGCAGACGAAAGCATGGCCATGACAAACCCGTTTCAGTTCATCCAGCAGGTGCGCGCGGAGGTCAGTAAGGTGGTCTGGCCCTCGCGCCGCGAAGTGATGCTGACCACGCTGATGGTGCTGGCCATTGCCACGCTGACGGCAATCTTCTTCTCGCTGGTCGATCTGGCGATCCGCTCCGGGCTGACGGCGATCCTGAACATCGCCGGCTGAGACAGGTCGGGCCGGGCCGGGCCGGGCGATGCGCCGCGCCGGGTGTCAATAATCTCTTGAAATCGCCCGCCCGCCCGGGTAGTCGGGGAGGACCCCCCGGACAGCATGAAACGAATCAGGCCCCGCGCCGCTCGGTTATTGCCCGGGGCGCGGCGCAATCCCGGCGCAATCCCGGCGGACGCGCCGCCGACACGAACCCAAACCGCGGCGGGCAACCGTTGCCCGCGCAGGACAGGACCAGAGACGGACCAAAGGCAGGACCAGATGGCGAAACGGTGGTATTCGGTAAGCGTGCTCTCGAACTTCGAAAAGAAGGTCGCCGAGCAGATCAGGGCAGCCGCCGCGGAAAAGGGGCTCGAAGAGCAGATCGACGAGGTGCTGGTGCCCACAGAAGAGGTGATCGAGGTGCGCCGCGGCAAGAAGGTCACCACCGAGCGCCGCTTCATGCCCGGCTACGTGCTGATCCACATGGAAATGTCCGACGAGGGCTACCACCTCGTCACCGGGATCAACCGCGTCACCGGCTTCCTCGGCCCCCAGGGCCGGCCGATGCCGATGCGCGACGCCGAGGTGAACGCGATCCTGAACCGGGTCGAAGAGACCGAACAGGCCCCGCGCACCCTGATCCACTTCGAGATCGGCGAAAAGGTCACCGTCACCGACGGCCCGTTCGAAGGCTTCGATGGCATGGTCGAAGGCGTCGACGACGAAAACCAACGCCTCAAGGTCTCCGTCTCCATCTTCGGCCGGGCAACGCCGGTGGAGCTGGAATACACCCAGGTCAGCAAGGCGGGGTGAGGGGTCTCGCACGGCGGGACTGCACCGGCTCCGACAGAAAGAATGTGGACACCATGTGCGGGAATCGTCGACCATGGGGCGCACGCAGGAAATTGTTTGACATGCGTTCGACGCGATGTACTGTTCCGGTGCCGGGTGCTGGAGACATGGCCGAGGATGGAGGGGGAGGCTGCGCTGTCGTGACGACAGTGTGGATCGCAGTGTGGGCAGGGCCGTCCGCATATGCTGACCAATCCCGCCCGCGGAGGTTGCAATGCAGCACCTTGCTTTTCGCCCAAGCCTGAGAGACCGCCTCACAATCCGGCATTTTCGCCGAAACCTGGAAGCCGATCAGCGCCCAGCTTTCGATGACGCGCTAGAATCTGTCATGGGTTTGGAAGAACCGTACCTTTCGGACAAAACTACACAAGGGCACATCCTTTTCGCCGCGTCGGTCTTGTGTACATACCGGGTAATGACCAGTGCTGGGACGCCCGTGCCTCAGGCCCGTGCGGCACTTGGGGATATGCTCGCTCGATTGGGGCGCCACTCGATGGCGGTGATTATGTGGCTGACGGTCCGACTGTCGCGCGATCCTTTTGCCGCAGTTCGCTACTACACGAAGGAAAAGACCACAAGCGCCTATGGCCCCAGCTTCGACATCCGCTTTGAGGAAGTCGAGGGTGGCTTTGTTTCCGAGGTCAGGCGATGCGGCTACCGCAGCTTTCTGCAACGCCACGATGCGCTTGAACTGAACGAGCTGATATGCGCGTGGGATGCGGTCTGGATTGACAGACTACCGGAGACCATCCTTTTCGACCGCCCGACAACGCTGGCCCGGGGCTGTGCATCGTGCCGGTTTGAATTCAGGCGGGGCTGAGGGGCAGGACTTTGTGGCCTAACACAGACTAACGTGAAGCGATTCTCCTTGCCAAACCCCACAACCCCGCTTATCTGACGCACTTCCGGGAAAGCTTTGGCTGGCCCGGTGATTCTGTGGGAGGTGCGGCGCGCGCGCGCGCTTGGCCGGACCACATGACTGAAGACGGCGCGCGACGCGTTGCGCGCCGAGGTTAGGAAAGGAGAGGCCAGATGGCCAAGAAACTTGCCGGCACGATGAAGCTGCAGATCCCTGCAGGTCAGGCCAACCCCTCGCCGCCCGTGGGTCCCGCCCTCGGCCAGCGCGGGATCAACATCATGGAATTCTGCAAGGCGTTCAATGCCAGGACCCAGGATCTCGAGCCGGGCGCGCCCTGCCCGACGGTGATCACCTATTATCAGGACAAGTCCTTCACCATGGACATCAAGACGCCGCCGGCGTCCTATTTCCTGAAAAAGGCCGCGGGCATCACCTCCGGCGCCAACACGCCTGCCCGCGAGGTGGTGGGCACGGTCACGGCCAAGCAGCTGCGTGAAATCGCCGAGGCCAAGATGAAGGATCTCAATGCCAACGACATTGAATCGGCCATGAAGATCATCGCGGGTTCCGCCCGCTCCATGGGCATCGAGGTGAAGTGATATGGCAAAGCTCGGAAAACGCACCAGAGCCGCCCGCGAGATCGTCAAGGGCAAGGACAATGTGAGCGTCGAGGAGGCGGTGAAGCTGGTCAAGGAGACCGCGACCGCCAAATTCGACGAAACCGTGGAAATCGCCATGGTGCTCGGCGTGGACCCGCGCCATGCGGACCAGATGGTGCGCGGCGTGGTCGGCCTGCCCAACGGCACCGGCAAGGAGGTGCGCGTGGCGGTCTTTGCCCGCGGCGACAAGGCCGAGGAGGCCAGGGCGGCGGGGGCCGATATCGTCGGCGCCGAGGACCTGATGGAGCAGGTGCAGGGCGGCAAGATCGACTTCGACCGCTGCATCGCCACGCCGGACATGATGCCGGTCGTCGGCCGGCTCGGCAAGGTGCTCGGGCCCCGCAACCTGATGCCCAACCCCAAGGTCGGCACCGTGACCATGGACGTGGCCGATGCGGTCGCCAAGGCCAAGGGCGGCGAGGTGCAGTTCAAGGTCGAGAAGGCCGGCGTGGTCCATGCGGGCATTGGCAAGGCGAGCTTCGACGAGGCCAAGCTGGCCGAAAACGTGCGCGCCTTTGTCGATGCGGTCGCCAGGGCCAAGCCCTCGGGCGCCAAGGGCACCTACATGAAGAAGATCACGCTGAGCTCGACCATGGGCCCCGGCGTGAATGTGAGCGTCGAGAACGCCACCGGCAACTGAGCGCAGGGTGGGCAGATTGTCCGCCCAGCACAGATCAGAAAGGCGGGTCCGCGCGGCCCGCCTTTTCGTTTCCGCGCGGTTTTTCGCGCGTTCGGGAATAAACCCGCCTCCCGGCCTGTATCTTGTGCGGTTCGTCGCTGCTGACGGGCTGCAATCATGACCGGAGGAAACCATGTCACCCATCAAGACCATCCCCCTTGCCGCCGCCACTCTGGCGCTGAGCGCCGGGCTCGCCCTTGGCGGCTCTTACGGCACGTCCGGCACGTCCGGCATGTCCGGCGAAAAGCCGGTGCTGGTCGCCAGGCTCGGCGATCAGACCTATCTGGTCAACCGCGACAGGATGACTCTCTACACCTTCGACAAGGACGGTGACGGCGTGTCCAACTGCTATGGCGACTGCGCGGTGAAATGGCCGCCGCTGGTGGTCGAAGAAGGCGCCCCGCTCCCCATGGGCTACGCGCTGGTCGCCCGCAAGGATGGCAGCTTGCAGGTGGCCTGGCACGGCCAGCCGCTCTATACCTGGTTCAAGGACCAGAAACCCGGCGACATGACCGGCGACGGGGTCAAGGGCGTCTGGCATGTGGCGCGCCCCTGAGCGTGCCTGAACCGGGGCCGGCGGCTTCCCTTTCCGCCGGCCCGCCTCGACGACCGGCAGGAAGCGCGCATGGCATCGTTTCATCAGCAGTTGCAGGACGCCCTGCCGGATCTGTGGCGCTACGCCTTCGCGCTCACCCGCGCGCGCGACCGCGCCGACGATCTGGTGCAGGACTGCGCCGAGCGTGCCCTGCGCAAGCGGGCGCTGTGGCTGCCGGGGCGGCCGCTGAAACCGTGGCTGATGAAGATGCTGCTGAACATCCTGCGCAACGATCACGCGCGCGGGGCAGGCCGCGTCATGGTGCCTTTCGAGGAACAGATTGCGCGCGCGCAGCCGCTGATCGACACCGAGGGCCGGCTTGAGCTTGCCGCCACCGCCCGCGCCCTTGCCCGCCTGCCCGAGGCGCAGCGCGAGGCGCTGCTGCTTGTCGCCGTGGGCGGGCTTGACTACAGTGAGGCGGCCCGGGCGCTGGGCATCCCCGTCGGCACGCTGATGTCGCGTCTGTCGCGGGCCCGTTCCCGCCTGCGCCAGTGGCGCGCCGAGGGCGAAAAACCCAATGTCAGGAGCATTTCATGACCCGCAAGGCGCCGGAGAACGACATGGACGAAGCCCGCCTGCACGCCTATGTGGACGGCCAGCTTGCCCCCGCCGAGCGCGCCGAGGTCGAGGCCTGGCTGGCCCGCCACCCGGACCGGGCCGAGGAGCTGCGCGAGTGGCAGCGCCAGAATGCGGCGCTTGGCGCGCTGTTTTCGGCCGAGGAGGCGGCGGCGCGGGTGGCCGGCATCGCCGACCGGCTGGCAATCCGGGCGCGCCCCGCTCCCCGCCCGGCGCTGTGGCAGCTGGCCGCGGCGCTGGCATTGCTGGCGCTGGGGCTGGCGGGGGGCTGGTACGGGCGCGGCGCATTGGCGCCGGGCGGTGCGGCGCCGGGCGATGCGGCGCCGGGTGGTGCGGCACTGGCCGAAGCGCTGGTGGACGAGGCGATGAATGCGCATCTGATCTACGCTTCCGAAGTCCTGCACCCGGTCGAGGTGGAAGCCAGCGAAGAAGCGCATCTGGTCGCCTGGCTGTCGAAGCGCCTCGGGGCAAAGCTCATCGCCCCGGACCTCTCGGATGCGGGCTTCCGGCTGATCGGCGGCCGGCTCCTGCCCGCGCATGAAGGCCCGGCGGCGCAGTTCATGTACGAGGATGCGGGCGGGCGGCGCATCACCGTCTATGCCAGCCCCGGCGCGGCGGGCACGCTGGCGGCGTTCCGGTTCGAACGGCGCGGCGAAGTGGCCGGCATCTACTGGCAGGACGAGGCGCTGCGCTATGCGG
>JALWTH010000202.1 GCA_027082975.1 Paracoccaceae bacterium
CCTGCTCACCTTTCACCGCACCAGCCGGGCGCGGCGGGGCCGGCGGGGCCGGATTCGTGACGCAACGTTACCTTGACGTAAACGTCAACTTGTGGCAGCAAGGCCTGCGAGACCCGAACGGAGCCCGCGATGCCCGATTCCCTGATGACCATCCGCGAAATGGTCGAGACCTACGGCGTCACCGCCCGCACGCTGCGCTTTTACGAGGCCAAGGAGCTGCTCGCCCCCCTGCGCGAGGGCCAGAAGCGCCTGTTCACCCGCCGCGACCGCGCCCGGCTGAAGCTGATCCTGCAGGGCAAGCGATTCGGCTTCTCGCTCGAGGAGATCCGCCAGCTTCTGGACCTCTACGACATGGGCGACCAGCAGCAGACCCAGCTACGCGCCACCTGCGAGCTCGGCCAGCGCCACCTCGCCGAGCTAAAGGCAAAGCGCGACGAGCTTGACGCCGCCATTGCCGACCTCACCGAACAGCTCGAATGGGGCGCGCGAAAGCTCGCCGAACTCGAATCCCGCAACCCCAGCGAATGACCCATCCGCCAATCGGAGACCGACATGACCACCTACACCCCGCCCACCCGCGACATGGCCTTCCTGCTCAACGAGGTGCTCGAAGCCGACAAGGCCGACATCCCCGGCTACGAGGAGATGAGCCCGGATTTCACCGCCGCGGTGCTCGACGAGGCCGGCAAGCTCGCCCGCGACGTGCTCGCGCCGCTCAACCGCGTGGGCGACCGCGAGGGCTGCCGGCTCGAAAACGGCACCGTGCGCACCCCCACGGGCTTCGGGGCGGCTTTCGAGCAGATGCGCGAGGGCGGCTGGACCGGCCTTGACTGCGATCCGGAATATGGCGGCCAGGGGATGCCCTACCTGCTCGGCACCGCGGTGGGCGAAATGTGGGTGAGTTCCAACATGTCCTTCAACATGTATCAGGGCCTGACCCATGCCGCCTATTCGACCATCCGCGCCCATGGCAGCGAGGAGCAGAAGGCCACCTACCTGGCGAAGATGGTCAGCTGCGAATGGACCGGCACCATGAACCTCACCGAGCCCCATTGCGGCACCGATCTGGGCCTGTTGCGCACCCGCGCCGAGCCCCAGGGCGACGGCACCTACAGGATCACCGGCACCAAGATCTTCATCTCGGCGGGCGACAACGACCTCGCCGAAAACGTGATCCACCTGGTGCTCGCCCGCATCCCCGGCGCGCCGGCGGGCACGAAGGGCATCTCGCTCTTCATCGTGCCCAAATACCGGATCGGCGAGGACGGCAGGCCGGGCGCGGCCAATGGCGTGAGCGTCGGCGCGCTCGAGGAAAAGATGGGGATTCACGGCAGCGCCACCTGCGTGATGAATTTCGACGGCGCGGTGGGCACGCTGCTGGGCGAGGAAAACAAGGGCCTCAAGGCCATGTTCACGATGATGAACGAGGCGCGAATCGGCGTCGGCCTGCAGGGCTACGCGCTGGCCGAGGCCGCCTATCAGGCCGCGCGCGCCTATGCGCAGGAGCGCCTGCAGGGGCGCGCCGTCACCGGCCCGGCGAACCCGGACGGCCCGGCCGACCCGCTGATCGTGCACCCGGATGTGCGCCGGGCGCTGATGGACCAGAAGAGCTTCGTCGAAGGCGCGCGCGCGCTCACCTTCTGGGGCGCGCAGCTGATCGACCGCGCCAGCCGCAGCGGCGACCAGGAGGCCCACGGGCTGATTTCGCTGCTGACCCCGGTGATCAAGGGCTTCCAGACCGACAAGGGATTCGAATCCTGCGTGCAGGCCCAGCAGATCTTCGGCGGGCACGGCTATATCGAAGAGCACCCGATGAGCCAGTATGTGCGCGATGCGCGCATCACCATGATCTACGAAGGCGCCAACGGCGTGCAGGCGCTCGACCTCGTGGCCCGCAAGCTCGCCGCCGAGGGCGGCAAGCCGATGATGGGCTTCTTCGAGCGCGTCAAGGGCTTCATCAAGGCACAGGAAGACGACCCGGCGCTGAAGGAAAGCCTGCTCGACCCGCTCAAGGCCGCCTCCAAGGACCTGCAGGCGGCGGTCATGTTCTTCATGGAAAACGGCATGAAGAACCCCAACGCCGCGCTCGCCGGCTCCACCGACTTCCTGCACCTGTTCGGCCATGTGGCGCTGGGATACATGTGGGCGCGCATGGGGGCCGTGGCCAGCGCGGCGCTCGCGGCCGGCACGTCTGACGCCGCGTTTTACAAGACAAAGCTCGCCACCGCGCGCTATTATGCGGCACGCCAGCTGCCCGCCACCCGGATGCACCTCGCCCGCATCCTTTCGGGCGCCGATCCGGTGATGGCGCTCGAACCCGAGGAGTTCTGATGCCCAAACGTTTCCGCCTCACCCGCCGCTTCCCGGTGGCCATGACCGAAGACGGCTACCGCCGCCTCAGGCGCTTTGCCCACGAGGCGGGGCTGGACGAGGGCGAGGCGCTTTCCTTCCTGTTCGAGCACTTCGACAGCATAACCGACAGCGAGCGCCTCACCCACCGCCTGCGCCTGTTCAATTCCGAACTGGAGGCGCGCAAGAGATGAGGTCGGAGCGGGTGGCAGGCTGGGGAGCCTCCGGCGGGAGTATTTGGAGAAAGATGAAAGGCCGATTGCGCCTCCCCTTTCATCTTTCGTCAAATACTCCGGGGGGTCCGGGGGGCTGGCCCCCCGGCTTCAAGCGCAGAGAAAGGACCAGACCATGACCATCAAGCTCCACTGTTTCGGCGAAAGCGGCAATGCCTACAAGGCGGCGCTCGCGCTCGAGCTTTCCGGGCTCGACTGGGAGCCGGTCTTTGTGGATTTCTTCAACGGCGGCACCAAGACGCCCGAATTCCTCGCGCTCAATTCCATGGGCGAAGCGCCGGTGATGGAGGATGGCGACATCGTGCTGAGCCAGTCGGCGGTGATCCAGGATTACGTCTCTTCCAAGTCCGGCAAGCTCGGCGGGCGGTCGGCCGAGGAGCGGCGCCAGATCCTGCGCTGGCAGTTCTGGGACAATCACAAGCTTTCCTCCCCCGCCGGCATGACCCGCTTCCTGATGAACTTCCTGCCCGAAGACAAGCGCCCGGCCGAGGTGATCGCCTTCACCCAGGCCCGGCTCAAGACCGCCTACATGGTGCTCAACAACGAGCTTGCCGATCGCGAATACCTGGTCGGCGAGCGGCTCAGCATCGCCGATCTTTCCTGCTGCGGCTATCTCTATTACCCGGAGCCCTTCGGCTTCGAGCGTGCCGACTGGCCCCATATCGACGCCTGGCTCGAGCGTATCGCCGCCACCCCCGGCTGGAAGCACCCCTATGACCTGATGCCCGGCAGCCCCGCTGACCGCGCCTGAATCCTGCAAGGAGAAGACCATGAACGAAGCCTATATCTACGACGCCGTGCGCTCCCCGCGCGGCAAGGGCAAGAAGGACGGCAGCCTGCACGAAGTGCCCGCCGTGCGCCTGTCGGCGCTTGCGCTCAACGCGCTCAAGGAGCGCAACAATCTCGAGGGCCATGCGGTGGAAGACGTGATCTGGGGCAATGTCACCCAGGTGGGCGAGCAGGGCGCGTGTCTGGCGCGCTCGGCGGTGCTCTACAGCGAGCTTGACGAATCGATCCCCGGCGTCTCCATCAACCGTTTCTGCGCCTCCGGCCTCGAGGCGGTGAACATGGCCGCCAACCAGGTGCGCGGGGGCGCGGGGGACGCCTATATCGCCGGCGGGGTCGAGAGCATGAGCCGGGTGCCCATGGGCAGCGACGGGGGCGCCATTGCCGCCGACCCGACCCTGGCGATGAAGACCTATTTCGTCCCCCAGGGGATTTCCGCCGACATCATCGCCACGAAATATGGCTTCTCGCGCGATGAGTGCGACGCGCTGGCGGTCGAGAGCCAGAAGCGCGCCGCCGAGGCGCGCGCCGAGGGGCGCTTTGACGGTACCATCTTCACGGTCACCGACCAGAACGGCCTCTCGATCCTCGAACAAGACGAGATGATCCGCGAGACCGACATGCAGGCGCTGGCCGGGCTCAATCCGAGCTTCAAGGCGCTGGGCGAGCAGATGCCGGGCTTTGACGCGGTGGCGCTCTTGAAATATCCCGAACTTGAGCGGATCAACCACGTCCACCATGCCGGCAATTCCTCGGGCATTGCCGATGGCGCCGCCGCGGTGCTGATCGGCAACAAGGCCTTCGGCGAGCGCCACGGCCTGAAGCCGCGCGCGCGCATCCGCGCCACTTCGCGGGTGGGCACGGACCCCACGATCATGCTGACCGGCCCGGTGCCCGCCACCGAGCGGGTGCTGGCAGCGGCCGGGATGGAATTCGGCGATATCGACCTGTTCGAGGTCAACGAGGCCTTTGCCTCGGTGGTGCTGCGCTTTCAGCAATATTTCGATGCCGACATGGACAAGGTGAATGTCAATGGCGGCGCCATCGCCATGGGCCACCCGCTGGGGGCGACCGGGGCGATCATCCTTTCGACCCTGCTCGACGAGCTGGAGCGGCGCGACCTCGAGACCGGGCTGGCGACGCTGTGCATCGGCTCGGGCATGGGCGCGGGCACCATCATCGAGCGCGTGTAAGGCGGGCCAAGGAGAGACGAGATGAGCGATTTTACCTATGACGTGGACGCCGAGGGCGTCGCCACCCTGACCTGGGACTGCCCCGGCAAGAGCATGAACGTGATGAGCTTCGAGGCCTTCGACGAACTCAGCGCGCTGATCGACAGGGCGCTGGCCGATACGGCGGTGAAGGGCGTCGTCCTGACCTCGGGCAAGGACAGCTTTGCCGGGGGCATGGATCTGAACGTGCTCGCCCGCCTCAAGGCCGAGGCCGGCGACGATCCGGCGCGCGGGGTCTTTGACGGGCTCATGCACATGCATGGCATATTGCGCAAGATCGAGCGCGCCGGGATGGATGCGAAGACCAACAAGGGCGGCAAGCCCGTGGCCGCCGCTCTGCCGGGCACCGCCATGGGGATCGGGCTCGAACTGCCGCTGGCCTGCCACCGCATCTTTGCCGCCGACAATCCCAAGGCCAAGATCGGCCTGCCGGAAATCATGGTCGGCATCTTCCCCGGCGGCGGCGGCACCACG
Source organism: Paracoccaceae bacterium (assembly GCA_027082975.1). Taxonomy (GTDB): domain Bacteria; phylum Pseudomonadota; class Alphaproteobacteria; order Rhodobacterales; family Rhodobacteraceae; genus JAAEUB01. Next base: position 5,075 of record JALWTH010000202.1, read on the forward strand.
CGGCTGGTGCGCAAGATGGGCGCCATGGCCGCGGCCCCCTTCCTGCTCGAGGGCAAGGCGCTGGCCCCGGACAAGGCCGCGCGTGCCGGGCTGATCGACGAGGTGGTGCCGGCGGACGAACTGCTCGCGCGCGCCAGGGCATGGGTGCTCGCCGCCACCGATGAAGATATCGTCAAGCCCTGGGACAAGAAAGGCTA
>JALWTH010000203.1 GCA_027082975.1 Paracoccaceae bacterium
TTGTGGCGCTGGCTCATGGCCTCGGTATCCATGATCAGGCAGACATCGGTGGTATTGAAGGCGCGGTCGATGAAGGCCCCGTCGCCGACGAATCCGCCCAGGCGCAGATAGGCCTGGATCAGCGGCGGCACCGCCCGCAGCGCCGCCCGCGGGTCGATTTCCCCGGCCGCGAGCAGGTCCATGGGCTGATATACCGCGTCGAGCACCCGCACCCGCAGGGCGGGCGGGGCCAGGTGGTTGTGGTAGAGATATGCCAGCGGCAGCTTCAGCGCCTCGATATCGGTGCCGTGAAAGGAGGCGACGCCGAACAGGATCTCGATTTCGTGTTCCAGAACATATTCGGCGAGCCCGTTCCACAGCCGGCGCATCCCGGTGCCGCCGCGATAGTCGCGGTGCACGCAGGAGCGCCCCAGCTCCAGCAGGCGCCGGCCGCTCTGCTTGAGCGGGGCGAGGTCGTATTCGCCCTCGGAGTAGAAGCGCCCGCAGGCCGCCGCCTGGTCGTCGCGCATGACCCGGTAGGCGCCGACTACCGGCGCCCCCTCCCGGGCCCGGTCAATCAGCAGCAGGTGGTCGAAGAAAGGGTCGAATTCGTCGCGCTCGAGCCGGGCGGCGTGATCGACCAGCGGGCCGTCCGCGCCCAGCTCCTCGACGAAGACCTCGTAGCGCAGGCGCTGGGCGCGCGCCAGGTCTTCGGGCGTCTGCGCCAGGCGCAATTCGAAATCGGGCCTGTGCCCCGCAATCCCGCGCCCCTGTTTCGTCAGGTCATTCATCCCGTACCCATCCCGGCAGCAGGCGAGGTTCCCACACCACCCTTGTGACTTCGCTGCGCCCTTGTGCTTCGCAACCCAACCAGCGCCCCCACAGCTCCGGCCCCCATTGCCCGATCCCGAACCGCCTGCGCAATGCCCGGGCTGCATAGGTGTCAGCGTCAGAATATGCAAGCCCGGCCGCGGAAGCGAGTCCCCAGCCTGCTCTTTTCGCGCTGCGAGCCGCCCTTGCTTGCACCCCCTCACCCATGACTGGTAGGATGCGGGGACGGCTCTTCGAAAACGGGTAGAAGCGCGATGACCTGGGCATTGATCACCTGCTTGCCGCGATGTTCGAAATTGACGCTGATCCGGTGCCCGATCGCCGACTGCACCTGGCCGAGCCCCCATTCCGGGTGGTCCGGGTGGCGCACCAGCATTCCGGGGCTCAGGGTCACCTCTTGCATGCGCTGCCTCCTGCCCCGCCTGTCCTGCCTGCCCCGCCTGTTGTCCCTGCCATTTTGCCCTGCTTTCCTTTCTGTTTCCCTTTCTGCCGGAGCCTGACCCGATGGATGACCAGACCGACCTCGCCGCCCTGCTGGGCTCGCGCATCTGCCATGACCTTATCAGCCCTCTGGGGGCGATTGGAAACGGAATCGAACTGCTGGAACTATCCGGCATCGACAGCCCGGAACTGGCGCTGATCCGCGAAGCGGTGGCCGATGCCAACCGGCGGGTGAAGCTGTTTCGCCTCGCCTTCGGCGCGGCCAGCGAGGCGCAGATGATCCGCCCCGGCGAAATCGCCGCGCTCCTGCCCGCGCCGGACGGCCCGCGGGCGCTCAGGGTGGAGTGGCAGCCCGAGGAAGACCTGCCCCGCCCGGCGGTCAAGGAAGCGCTGCTGGGGCTGATGTGCCTGGAAAGCGCCATGCCCTATGGCGGCGAAGTGCTGGTGCGCCGCGCTGCCAGCGGCTGGATCCTGGCCGGCGCCGCCGAGCGGCTGAAGGTGGATGCGGCGCTCTGGAAGGGGCTCACCGCCGGCGCCATCAGCCCCCTGCCCGCGCCCGCCCGGCTGCACTTTGTCCTGCTCGCGGCAACGCTCAAGGCGCGCGGCGCCAGGGCCAGGGCGGATATCGGCGAAACCGAGATCGGCCTGACCCTGTAGCGCCCGCCCGCCAGCGCCGCCGATTTTTCTCGCGAAAAATCGCTCCCGCGCGCAGCGCGCCCCCGAGTCGCAAGACTTTGGCCAAAGTCTTGCCCGCCCCCGTTCGACCGTTCAGGGGCGGGTGGTGCCGGAGCCTTCGACCAGGTATTTGAAAGAGGTCAGCTGCGCCGCCCCCACCGGCCCGCGCGCATGCAGCTTGCCGGTGGCGATGCCGATTTCCGCGCCCATGCCGAATTCGCCCCCGTCGGCGAACTGGGTCGAGGCGTTGTGCATCAGGATCGCGCTGTCGAGGCGCTCGAAGAAGCGGTCGCGCGCGGCCATGTCCTCGGTGATGATCGCATCCGTGTGGCCCGAGCCGTATCGGCGGATATGGGCAATGGCCTGATCGAGGTCATCGACCACGCGCACGGCCATGATCATGTCGAGAAATTCCTGCCCCCAGGCGGCTTCGTCCTCGCGCAGCTCCACCCCGGCCTCGCTGAGCGCGTCGCGCAACTCGCGCCCGAGGGTTTCGGCGATGTCGCGGTGAAGGAGCAGGCATTCGGCCGCCCCGCAGATGCCCGGGCGGCGGGTCTTGGCGTTGAGCACCACAGCGCGGGCCTTTTCGGCGTCGGCGGCGCGGTCCACATAGACATGCACGATCCCCTCCAGATGGGCGAAGACCGGCACCCGCGCCTCGCGCTGCACGAGCCCCACCAGCCCCTTGCCGCCGCGCGGCACGATCACGTCGATCGTGTCGGTCATGGTCAGCATTTCGCGCACCGCGGCCCGGTCGCGGGTGGGAATGAGCTGGATCGCGTCTTCCGGCAGCTCCGCCGCCCTGAGCCCGGCCACCAGACAGGCATGGATCGCGCGCGAGGAGTGGAAGCTCTCGGAGCCCCCGCGCAGGATCACCGCATTGCCGGCCTTGAGGCAGAGCGCGCCGGCATCGGCGGTGACATTGGGCCGGCTCTCGTAGATCACCCCGATCACGCCCAAGGGCGTGGCCACGCGGCGGATGTGGAGCCCCGAGGGGCGGTCCCATTCGGCGAGGATGCGCCCCACCGGGTCTTCCTGCGCCGCCACCGCGCTGAGCCCCTCGGCCATGGCGTCGATGCGCGCGTCATCCAGCATCAGCCGGTCCATCATCGCCGGGCTCAGCCCCTTTTCGCGGCCATGGTCGAGATCGCGCGCATTGGCGGCGAGAATGGTGGCCTTCTCGGCCAGAATGGCCTCGGCGGCGGCTTCGAGCGCGGCCTGTTTCCGCGCCGGCGTGGCAAAGGCGAGCGTGGCGCTGGCGGCGCGGGCGCGCTGGCCGAGGGAGTGCATCAGGGCGGGGATGTCTTGCGTGTCTGTCATGTCTGCCTTTCGGATTTCATGCCTTCGGCGAGGATATTTGTAAACAGAAGAAGCGGGGCGTTACAGGGCCATGTCGTCGCGATGGATCAGGGCGGCGCGGCCGGGATAGCCGAGGGTGGCTTCGATCTCGCTCGTGTGCTTGCCGCGAATGGCGCGCGCCTCCTCGGCGCTGTAGCGGCTCAGCCCGCAGCCGAGGCGGGTGCCGTCGGGGGTGAGGATATCGACCGGGTCGCCACGCTGGAAGTCGCCGCTCACCTCGCGCAGGCCGGCGGGCAGGAGCGATTTGCCCCGGGCGAGGGCGGCGGCCGCGCCGGCGTCGATGGTGACGCTGCCCCTGGGCTTCATCGCGGCGATCCATTGCTTGCGCGCGGCTTGCGGGTCGGTCGCGGCGGTAAACAGGGTGTGGGGCGCGCCTTTGGCAAGGGCGGCGAGCGGGTGCATCCGGCGGCCCTCGGCGATCAGCATGGCGCAGCCGGCGCGGGTGGCGGTCTTGGCCGCCATCAGCTTGGTCTTCATGCCGCCCTTGGAAAGGCCGGTGCCGGCATCGCCCGCCATGGCTTCGAGCGCGGGGGTGATTTCGTCGATCACCTCGTAGCGGCGCGCGGAGGGGTCGGCCCTCGGGTTGGCGGAATAGAAGCCGTCCACATCGGAGAGCAGCACGAGGGTATCGGCGCCGGTGGTGACAGCGATCTGGGCGGCGAGGCGGTCATTGTCGCCATAGCGGATCTCGTCGGTGGCGATGGTGTCGTTTTCGTTGACGATCGGCACCACGCCGAGGCTCAGCAGCTGCTCGAGCGTGGCGCGGCTGTTGAGGTAGCGGCGGCGGTCGGAACTGTCTTCAAGGGTGAGCAGCACCTGGGCGGTGGTAAGGTCCAGCGGCGCGAGCGCCTCTTCATAGGCGCGCGCGAGGCGGATCTGGCCCACGGCGGCGGCGGCCTGGGCCTGCTCCAGCGGCAGTTCGGCTGCGTCGAGGCCGAGCACCGCGCGGCCAAGGGCGATCGAGCCGGAGGAGACCAGCACCACGTCGGCGCCCGTTTTCCTGAGCGCGGCCACGTCGGCGGCGAGTGAGGCGAGCCAGTCCGCGCGCAGGGCGCCCTGCTCGACCAGCAGGGCCGAGCCGATCTTGACCACGATGCGGCGGGCATGGCTCAGGGGGGCGCTCGGAGGGGCGCTCAGGGGGTCCATGGGGATTCGTCCTCCGCGGGCTTCTGGCGCAGGCGGTCGGCGCCGATCTCGGCCCTGAGCGCGCGCAGCACCTCGGTGACGCCCTCGCCGGTGACTGCCGACATCTGCAGCACTGCGCCGGCCTCGGCGGCAAGGGCGGCGTGGCGCGCGGCGCGGGTTTCGGGATCGAGCGCGTCGATCTTGCTCAGCACCGTGAGGCGGGGCTTTTCGGCCAGCGCGCCGCCATAGGCCTCGAGCTCTGCGAGGATGGTGCGCCAGTCGGCCACCGGGTCTTCGGCGGTGGCATCCACGAGGTGCAGCAGCACCGCCGAGCGCTCCACATGGCCGAGGAAGGTATCGCCGAGCCCCCTGCCCGCATGGGCGCCCTCGATCAGGCCGGGAATGTCGGCGATGACGAATTCGGCCCCGTCCACCCCGACCACGCCGAGATTGGGCACCAGCGTGGTGAAGGGGTAGTCGGCCACCTTGGGGCGCGCGTTGGACGTGGCGGCGAGGAAGGTGGACTTGCCCGCATTGGGCAGGCCCAGCAGGCCCGCATCGGCAATCAGCTTCAGGCGCAGCCACAGCGTGCGCTCCACCCCCGGCTGGCCCGGATTGGCCCGGCGCGGGGCCTGGTTGGTGGCGCTCTTGAAGTGCAGGTTGCCAAAGCCGCCATTGCCGCCGCGCGCCAGCAGCACCCGCGCGCCCACCTCGGTGAGGTCGAAGAGCACCGTTTCCCGGTCCTCGTCGAGGATCTCGGTGCCCACGGGCAGGCGCAGCACCACATCGGCGCCATCCTTGCCGGTGCGCTGCTTGCCCATGCCGGGCTGGCCGTTCTTTGCAAAGAAATGCTGCTGAT
>JALWTH010000204.1 GCA_027082975.1 Paracoccaceae bacterium
ATTGGCCCTGGCAAGCCGATCGCGCAGGGCCTGGACGGCGGCGGCTTCGGCAAGGCGGGCGGTCTCTTCCTCGCTGAGCGCCGCTTCCCGGTCCGCAAGCTGCTTGCGCAAGGCTTCGGCGGCGGCGGCCTCGGCGAGGCGGGCGGCTTCCTTTTCGTCGATCCGGGTCTGCAGGTCCGCGAGCTTCTGGCGCAGGGCCTCGGCAGCAGCCTGTTCGGCAAGGCGAGCGGCCTCGGCATCGCTGAGGGCGCCTTCGGTCTCGGCCAGGCGCTTGCGCAGCTCCTCGGCGGCGGCGAATTCGCGCAGGCGGGCGGCTTCCTGGTCGCTCAGGCTGTCTTCGAGCCCGGCCAGTTGCTCGCGCAGGCGCTCGGCGGCGGCGCGCTGGGCCAGGGCGGCGGCCTCGGCATCGCTGAGCTTGTCTTCGGTCTCGGCGAGGCGCTTGCGCAGGGCCTCGGCGGCGGCAAGCTGAGCGAGGCGGGCGGCCTCGGCATCGGACAGGCTCGCCTCGGCGTCGGCAAGGCGGGCGCGCAGCTCTTCGGCGGTGGCCGGGCGGGCGCGGGCCTCGGCATCCTTGTCGTCAAGCTCGGCGCGCAATTGCTCGGCAGCCGCTTCGGCAGTGGCCCGGGCGGCGTTTTCCTGCGCCAGTTTCAGCTCCAGTTTGACCAGCGCGTTGCGCAGGTTTTCCGCATCCGAGAGGGCCGAATTGAGCTTCTCTTCGCTGTCGGCCAGGGCCAGCTTTACGGCGTCAAGCTCCGATTGCAGGCCTGTGGCCTCGCTGGTGCTGGCGTCAAGCCGGGCCAGGGCGTCGGCCAGCGAGGTGTCGCGCTCGGCCACGTCCTGCTCGAGCGCCGCGATCAGTGCCTGCATGGCGCTGGCCTTTTCGGCATCGTCCTGCACCTGGGCCAGCATCTGCGCCAGCGTCGCGTCGCGCGAGGCCATGTCGGTGCGCAATTCTTCGACCAGGGCTTCCAGCGCCTCGCGCCTTGCGGCGGCGAGGCGGGCCTGTTCGGCCGCCGCGTCGATCTCGTCGCGGGCCCTGGCAAGGGCGAGATTGAGCGCTTCCTGTTCGCTGATCAGCCGGGCATTGGCGGCTTCGAGGTCGTCGATGCGCGCGGCCAGTTGCCTGCCCTGCTCCCGGGCCGCATCGCGCTCGGCCTCCAGGGTGTCGATGCGCGCCAGCAGTTGCACGCCTTCGGCGCGCGCCGCATCGCGCTCGGCCAGCAGGCTGGCGACCTGCGCTTCGAAGCTGGCGATCTGCGCGGATTTGGCCTCAAGCTCCCGGGCCTGGTCCTCGGCGGTGGCGGTGAGGGTGGCGATCCGCGCCGCCCGGGCTTCAAGCTCGCGGGCCTGGGTCTCGGTGGTGGTGGTAAGCTGGGCGATCAGCGCATCGCGGGCGTCAAGACTGGTGCTGAGTTCGCCGACTCGCTGCTCGAGATCGGCGCTGCGGGCGCGCTCGAGGCCCAGCGCGTCGGCCAGTTCGGCCACCTGGGCGGTAAGCTGGTCGAGCCTGTGCGCCTGGCCCGAGATGGTGTCGCGCAGCACCCATTGCACCACCATGAAGATGGTCAGCACGAACATCAGCACCATCACCAGCGCGCTCATCGCATCGACGAAGCCGGGCCAGATCGAGCCGGAAACCCGCTGGGTGGAACGCCGGGTGAGCGCCATGGCCTAGGCTCCGCCCCGGCCGCCAGTGCGACCGCGCCCGTTGTTGCTGCCCAGCTGGCGCACCGCCTTGGTCAGGGCGGCGATGTCGGCGCGCAGTTCGGCCTGGGCCTCCTGGCGGCCGGCGCTCATCTCTTCGAGGATGCGCAGCAGCTGCACGTCGATCGAGCGCAGGCGCATCCGGCTCTCGGCATCCACATGCGCGGCGGTCTCCTCTTCGGCCCGGGCCTCGAGCGCGGCGATCATCCGCTCCTGGCCATCGGCGAGGCGCAGCAGGATCGGGGTGGAGACGCCTTCTTCCTCGATCCGCCGGGTCAGCGCCTCGAGCGCGTCGGCCAGCTGGCCCAGGCGCTCGTCGGTCACGGCGCGGGCGGCGTCGCTCTGGTAGAACAGGCTCTGCAGCCCCTCCATCTGCTCGGCCATATGCGCCATGAAGGCGGCCGCCCCCGGATCCCGACCGAAAGCCCCTGCCCCGCCCTCCTCCTCGCCATCGGCGGGCGCGTAGCCCAGCCGGGTGATGGTGGAGAGCCACTCTTCGAGCTCGCGGTAGAAGCGATTCTGCCCGTGGGCGGCGAACAGCTCCAGCATCCCCACCACCAGCGAGCCCGCAAGGCCCAGGAGCGAGGAACTGAACGCCGTGCCCATGCCTCCGAGCTGCTTTTCCAGCCCGCCCATCAGGCGGTTGAACACCTCGACCCCGCCTTCGCCCTCCTGCGGGGCCAGCGAGCGGATCGTTTCAACCACCGCCGGAATGGTCGTGGCGAGGCCGAAGAAGGTGCCCAGAAGGCCGAGGAAGATCAGCAGGTTGACCAGGTAGCGGGTGATGTCGCGCTGCTCGTCGATGCGGGTGGCGACCGAGTCGAGGATCGAGCGGGCCGAGGAAGCGCCGATCGGCTTGTCCAGCCCGCGCGCGCGCAGGAGTGCGGCCAGCGGCGCCAGCAGGCGCGGGGCCCGGACCATCTCGTGGCCGGGGTTCTGGGCCGCGAAGCCTTCGATCCAGCGCACCGAGTTGAAGATCTGCACCACCTGCCGGAAGCAGGCGAGGATACCGATGACGAAGAAGAACAGGATCGCGCCATTCAGGTAGAGGTTGGCCAGAAAGACCGGCAGCAGCCGCGGCAGCGCGAAAAACCCGCCAAAGGCGACCAGGCCGATGACCACCAGCATCAGGAAGAACTGGCGGTAGGGTGGCAGGAAAAACGGCTGGCTGTCCGCCTCCGCCCCGAGTTTCAACTGCTCCAATTGGGTTTGCCCCCTGCTGACGCTTGCAGGGCAAAGATAGGCTTTCCGGCTGCATCTGCCAAGGCGCGATTGCGCCTGCGCTCCGGGGAGGCGGCGCGCGGAGGCGATTTTTCGCAGAAAAATCGGTGCCTCCGGCGGGAGTATTTGGCGAAAGGCGAAAGGGGTATTGGTGGCGGTATTCAGCCACGGGCGCGGCCGCTGGCCCGCAGGGCGCGTACCTGTTGCGTCAGCCAGGAGATATCGGCGTCCTCGATGCCCAGCCTTTGCAGATGCGCGTGGGTGTTGAAGAGGTATTCGCTGTTATCCCCGCGCCCGCCGCGGGCGGTGGCGATGATCCGGGCCTGTTCTGCCAGCGGCAGGGGGCCGGTATATTGGGGGTGGGCGCGGTCGATCACATAGGTCAGCGCCTCGACCGCGCGCCCGTCGGTCAGCTGCACCGGCAGTTTCACTTCCTTGTAGGCGTAGGAGACCAGTTCGCGCGCGCGCAGGTCGCGCATCGCTTCTGTCTCCGTTCCCGGTTCGACCCGCAGCGCCAGCCCGGTGCAGGCGGCCCCCTCGGCGGCGTCCAGCGCCAGCACGAGGCCCGGGCGCTGTGGGGTGCCGCGGTGATAGACCGAGCGCATCAGGAAGCCGCGCCGGTAGCCGTGGAGCGTTGCCACCGCCCGCTCGGCGCAGGCAAAGCCCGGATCCCACATCAGCGATCCGTAGCCGAATATCCAGAGTCGATCGTCACGCATTTTCTGGTCCTTGCCGGGACCCTGCTATAGACAGGCTGCATGGCGAGGAAAAGGGGACGCACGGGCAAATTGCCGAAATGGGCGCTGGTGGCCGTCCTTGTCTTTTCGGCGCTGTGGCTGGGGAGCGCATATGCGCTGAAGCGCGGCCTTGCCGGGTGGTTCGAGGCGCGCCGGGCCGAGGGCTGGCAGGCGGAATATGCGCGCCTGGAGAGCAGGGGCTTTCCGGGGCGGCTGGAGCTGCGCCTTGTCGGGCTGGCGCTGGCCGATCCCGGGACCGGGCTGGCCTGGCGGGCGCCGGGCTTTGCCCTTTCCGCGCCGGTCTGGGATCCGGGGCGGATCAGTGCCACCTGGCCCGACGAACAGGTGATCGCCACGCCCCTGGGCAGGATCGTGCTGCGCAGCCGCCGGATGCAGGCGGAGGTGCGGTTCAGCGAAGCCACCGACCTCAATCTAGCCCGTATCGCCCTTGACCTCGCCGGGCTGTCGCTCGCCTCCGGCGAGGGTTGGGAAAGCGCGCTGGAGAAGGGGCGGCTGGTGCTGGAGCAGGCCGAGGGCGCGCCCTACACCTACCGGCTCCATTTCGAGGCCGCCGGCATGGTGCCCGCCTCGCCGGTGCTGCGGGCCGTTGCCCATATCGGGCGGCTCTCCGAGCGGATCGAGGGGGTGCGTCTTGACGCGCTGGTGACTTTCGACGCGCCCTTGGACCGCTTCGCGCTCGAGGGCAGGCGCCCGCAGGTCACGCGCATCCGCATCGAGCGGCTCGGCGCCGACTGGGGCGAGGTGGCGCTGTGGATGGCAGGCAGCCTCGACGTGGATGCAGCGGGCATCCCCAGCGGCGAAATCACCGTCAAGGCGAGGAACTGGCGCGAAATGGTGGCACTGGCGAGGGTGGCGGGGGTCCTGCCGGAAGCGCTCGAGGAAAGCGTGGTCGAAGCGCTGGACTTTCTCGCCGCGCTCTCGGGCGACAAGTCCACGCTGGACAGCCCGCTCACCTTTCGCAACGGCTATGTCGCCTTCGGCCCGTTTCCCCTTGGCCCGGCACCGGACCTGATCATCCGTTGAGCCGGTTCGCCCCGCCTCTCAGCGGCAATAGGCCCCGCCGCGATAGCTGGCGGTGTCGAAATGCAGGTGGTCGCGGTGGAAGCGGTCTGCCTCCGGGCCCAGCACCGTGCCGAAGGGGCCACAGGCGCTGTCATGCAGCGCGTGCAGGAGGCGGCCGTCGCGGCCCCTGCGCCAATCGTCGAGCACGCCGATATAATCGCCGTTTTTCAGGGTGATGCCGGCGATGTCGAGGGCATTTCCCTTGCCGTGCTCGCTGATCCTGGCGCCGGGCTGGCTGTTGCGGGTGCGGCAGGCATAGCTGGCGATGACCCTGAGCGCCGCCAGCCCACCGCCGCGCCGGCCCACGGCGGGCCTGGCCTCGTTGCGCACCCAGTCATTGAGCGCGCGGGCGGTGCGGCAATTGAGGATGGCCGGGCTGTTCAGGCGCACCCCGGAGACTTCGCTGACGCGCACCGGTTCGGCGATGCCGCAGCCGGCGAGCCGGCCGGGAATGGCAGCGAGAGTCTCGCCCCGGATTTCGCGCAGGCCGCAGAC
>JALWTH010000205.1 GCA_027082975.1 Paracoccaceae bacterium
GCTCTGGGCTGGCCTTCCGCCATGGGGTGACGCTGGTCAACGCGCCGGGCACGATTGATGCGGATTATCGCGGCGAGGTCGGGGTGCTGATGGTCAATCTGGGCGAGGCGGCTTACACGATCGCCCATGGCGAGCGCATCGCCCAGGCGGTGCTGGTGCCGGTCTTGCGGGCGGAATTTGCCGAGGTGGCGGCGCTGGACGAGACCGGGCGCGGGGCCGGCGGCTTTGGCTCGACCGGGCGGGATTAGGAGGTGGCGATGGGCTGGCTCTGGGCTCTTGGCGCGCTGGCGGTGGTGGCGCTTTATGCGCTGGGCCTCAGGGCGCTGAAGGCGCGGGCACCGGCGCCCGAAGCGCCGGCGCGGGGGCCGTTCGGCGCCGCCGAGCTGGAGCGCTATGCCCGCCATATCGTGCTGCGCGAGATTGGCGGGCCGGGGCAGAAGGCGCTGAAGGATGCCCGCGTGCTGGTGGTGGGCGCCGGAGGGCTGGGCTCGCCCGCACTTTTGTATCTGGCCGCGGCCGGGGTCGGCACGATCGGGGTGGTGGATGACGATGTGGTGGACAATTCGAACCTCCAGCGCCAGGTGATCCACCGTGACGCGGATATCGGCGTACCAAAGGTTTTCAGCGCCGAGGCCGCGATGAAGGCGCAGAACCCGGCCATCGAGGTGCGCCCCTATCACCGGCGGCTCGACGAGGAGAGCGCGCCGGCCCTGTTCGCCGATTATGACCTGATCCTTGAGGGCAGCGACAATTTCGCCACCAAGTATCTGGTCAACCGTGCCGCGGTGGCGGCCGGCAAGCCGGTGATCGGCGGTGCGCTCAGCCAGTGGGAGGGGCAGATTTCGACCTGGGACGTGGCCCGGGGCGGCCCGTGCTATCAGTGCGTCTTTCCCGAGGCCCCGGCGCCGGGTCTTGCGCCGAGCTGTGCCGAGGCCGGCGTGGTCGGCCCGCTTCCGGGCGTGATCGGGGCGATGATGGCGGTGGAGGCGATCAAGGAGATCACCGGCGCCGGGCGGGGGCTCAGGGGGCGGCTGCTGATCTACGACGCGCAGTTTGCCGAGACCCGGACCATACAGGTCAGGGCGCGCGCCGATTGCCCGGTCTGCGGCGGGGGCGGCGCGACCGCCACGCATGGCATTCGGCTCTGATCCGGGCGGTGCCGGTCGCCGGTCGCCGATCGCCCGACCATCCGCATTCCGCTGCTGCCGATTGCCGATGCGGGCTGCGCAGGCCGGGCCGGCCTCTCCCCTGCTCTGCCCATCCCCGCTGTCCTGAGCCTAGCCCTGCCTTGGCCGTTCTGATCCGGGGTCGTACATGGGCCGCAGCGAGGCCTCGGCGCCGATCCGGGTGCCCATGATCTCGATTTCATAGGTCGAGGCCAGCACCTCTGCCGGCGTCTCTCCCCGGCAGGGCACATAGCCAAGGCCGATCGCCGCGCCCAGCGTATGGCCGTAGCTGCCCGAACTGAGATGGCCGACGATCTCGCCGTCGCGCAGGATCGGTTCGTTATGGTAAAGCAGCGGCTCGGGGTCCCGCAGGCGGAACTGGAGCAGGCGCCTGAGCGGCCCGCTTTCCCTGCGCTCCAGCACCGCCTGGCGACCGATGAAGCGCGCCTTGCCGGTATCGACGGCAAAGCCGAGGCCGGCGTCGATCACATGGTCCTCGCAGGTGATGTCGTGGCCGAAATGGCGAAAGGCCTTCTCGATCCGGCAGGAATCCACCGCGTGCATCCCGACCATCTTCAGCCCCAGATCGCGCCCCGCCTCCTCGATCACCTCGAAGACATGGCCGGCCATGTCGGCCGAGACGTATAGCTCCCAGCCCAGCTCTCCCACATAGGAGATACGCTGCGCCCGGGCCAGGCCCATGCCGATCTCGATCTCCTGCGCGGTTCCGAAGGGATTGTTTTCGTTGGAAAAGTCATTGGGGCTGATGCGGGAGAGCAGCTCGCGCGACTTCGGCCCCATCACCGCCAGCGCCGCTTCGGCGGCGGTGACATCGGTGAGGGTGACGCGAAAGTCGCCCAGGTGGCGGCGCATCCAGGTCTGATCGGCCAGCCTGGTGGCGGCCGGGGTGACCACCAGAAAGGCGGTCTCGCCGAGCCGGGTCACGGTCACGTCGGCCTCGATCCCGCCCGAACGGTTCAGGAACTGGGTATAGACGACCCGCCCCACGGGGACCGCGCAATTGGCGCCGCTGATGTGGTTCAGAAAGGCCTCGGCATCGGGCCCCTCGACGCGGATCTTGCCAAAGGACGACATGTCGTAGAGGCCGACGCTCTCGCGCATCGCCCGGTGCTCCGCGGCGGAATTGTCGAACCAGTTTTGCCGCCCCCAGCCGTATTCGTAGGCGCGCGCCTGTCCCTCGCGGGCGAACCAGTTGGCCCGCTCCCAGCCGGCAAGCTCGCCGAACACGGCGCGGTTGCGCTCCAGCTGGTGGTGCACCGGCGAGCGGCGAATGCCACGCGCGGTTTCCTTCTGGCGAAACGGGAAGTGGTCGGCATAGAGCAGGCCCAGCGTTTCGCGCGCCCGTTCGCGCAGGTAGCGCCGGTTGCCGGTGAAGGGCGCCATGCGGGCGATATCCACATCGCCCAGGTCAAAGGGCCTCTCGCCCGTGTCCATCCACTCAGCCAGGGCCATGCCGGCGCCGCCGGCCGACTGGATGCCCACCGAGTTGAACCCGGCCGCGACCCAGACATTATCCATCTCGGGCGCCAGCCCCAGGTGATAGGCGTCATCCGGGGTAAAGCTCTCGGGGCCGTTGAAAAAGGTATGGATACCCGCCTCGGCCAGCATCGGCAGGCGGTTCACGGCCTTTTCCAGGATCGGTTCGAAATGGTCGAAATCCTCCGGCAGCTGGTCGAATTCGAAATCTTCGGGGATCGGCCCCCAGGGCTTGGCCACGGGCTCGAAGGCGCCCAGCAGCATCTTGCCCGCATCTACCTTGTAATAGGCGCATTCGTCCGGCACCCTCAGCACCGGCAGCTGATCCAGCCCGGCAATCGGCTCGGTGACGATATAGAAATGCTCGCAGGCCTGAAGCGGCACGTTGACCCCGGCCATGCGCCCGACTTCGTGGCCCCACATGCCGGCGCAGTTGACCACCGCTTCGCAGCGGGTATGCCCGGGCTCGCCATCCGCCTCCCAGTCCACGCCGCGCACCCTGCGCCCGTCCCGGCGCATCGCCGTGACCCGCACATTCTCGCGGATGGTCACGCCCCGCTGCCGGGCGCCCCTGGCCAGCGCCAGCGCGATATTGGCCGGGTCGCCCTGCCCGTCGGTGGGCAGGTAGACCCCGGCCTTCACGCCGTCCACATTCAGGTGCGCGTAGCGCGCCGCGACCTCCTCGGGCGAGATTTCCTCGACCGGCACCCCAAAGGCCCGCGCCATGGCCGCCGAACGAAACAGCTCTTCCCTGCGCGCATCGGTCAGCGCCACGGTGATCGAGCCGACCTGCCGCAGCCCGGTGGCCACGCCGGTCTCGGCCTCGAGCCCCGCATAGAGCTCGGCCGAATAGCGCGCGAGCCGGGTCATGTTCTGGGTCGCACGCAACTGCCCGATCAGCCCCGCCGCATGCCAGGTGGTGCCGGAAGTCAACTGTTTGCGCTCCAGCAGCAGGATATCCTTCCAGCCGGCCCGCGCCAGGTGATAGGCGACCGAACAGCCTATGATCCCACCGCCGACGATGACGACGCGCGCCTGTTCGGGTATCTCAGCCATCCGTGCCTCCCGTCAGCTCCCCGGGCACCCCTCCCCGGCCCGGCCCGGCCCAGGCGGCAAGGGCTGCCGCCGGGCCAACTCGGCACCACGCCAGCCGGGGTTGTCAAGTGCAATCAGCCCGGCCGGAGGATCGGCAGGACCGGAAGTCTTTGCCGGGGGAGCGGGCAATGGCTTGCCGGGCCCTCTCCTCGTGGGTTTCATCCTCCGTGAAATCGACCGAAACGGACTCGAACCTCTGTCCTGGCGCCATGAGCGCGGCCGGTTTTCCGGTTTTCCGGAAACCCCGAGCTCCGGTTTTCCAGTTTTCCGGAAAACCGGTTTTCCGGAAAACTGGAAAACCAGAAAACCGGAAAACTGGAAATCTGGAAAACGCGCCCTCCGCGCGGCTTGCTTCATCGCCCGCGTCAAGGCCCGATCGTCCGGCATGTCCTGCGACCCCGGGCCTACCCCAGAAGCCCGAGCCAGACCCACACGGTCAGGACCGACAGCGCCGTGGCGACCAGCACCGCCGTCGCCGCGACCCGTTTGGCCACCCCGAACATGTTGGCGAAGACATAGGCGTTGATCCCCGGCGCCATGGAGGCGGTGAGCACCGCCGAGCGAAACGGCCCTTCCGCCAGCCCCAGCGTCCGGCCCATGGCCCAGACGATCGCCGGGTGCAGGATGAGCGAGATGGCCGCGATCATCGCCACCAGGCGCAGGTCGCCCTCGGGGCGGTAGCGCACCAGCACGCCGCCGAGCCCGAACAGCGCCGCGGGCAGGGCGGCGCGGGCCATGAGGTCCACCGCGTCGAGCACCGTGCCGGGAAGCGCGAGCCCCGAGAAATTCACCGCGAAGCCCAGCGCGATACCGATCACCAGCGCATTGCGCGCCATGGAGCCCGCCACGCTGGCAAGCGTCGCCGCGAGCCCCCGCCCCTCGGCGCGGGCGATTTCCATGGCGCTCACCCCCAGCGTATAGGCAAAGGGCGCGTGAAAGGCGACGATGGCGAAGTTCGGCCCCAGCGCCTCGGCCCCGTAGGCGCGTTCGGTGATCGGCAGGCCGAGCAGCACCGAGTTGGAAAACAGCGTGGCAAAGCCCACCGCCACCGCGTCGGGCCAGGCGCGCCCGAACAGCAAGCGCGCGCCCACAAGCCCCGCGAAAAAGCCCGCCACCGCCCCGGTATAGAAGCTCAGCAGCAGGTCGGGCTGGAAGGCGGCGGCGAGGTCGAGCCGGGAAATGGCGCGAAACAGCAGGCAGGGGATGGCGAAATTCTGGGTGAATTTCATCAGCCCGTCCACCCCCGCCTGGCCGAACAGCCCCCGCCAGACCGCCAGATAGCCAAAGCCCACCACCAGAAAGACCGGCAGGACGATCTCGACCAGCGCGCCCATCAGGCGCCGGAAGCATCCCCGGGCACGATCACCATGCCGTCATGGGCCGGGGTGATGTGGTCGGGGGTTTCGCGCGCCACCGTATCGTGGTCGAGGTCGATATGCATGTTGGTCA
>JALWTH010000206.1 GCA_027082975.1 Paracoccaceae bacterium
GGTGCTGGTGGCCGAGCGCGCGGGGCGCGTGGCGGGCTATGCCTGGGTCGGCCCCTACCGGGAGCGCGCCGCCTATCGCCATACGGTGGAAAACAGCGTCTATGTGGAAGAGGGGCAGACGGGCCGGGGCATCGGGCGGGCGCTTCTGGCCCGCCTCATCGCGGAATGCCGCGCGCGCGGCTTTCACCAGATCGTCGCGGTAATCGGCGACAGCGCCAACCACGCCTCCATCGCGCTGCACCGGCGGGCGGGCTTTCGCCATGTCGGGGTGCTCAGGGGCGTGGGCGTCAAGTTCGGGCGCGCGCTCGACACGGTGCTGATGCAGCTCGACCTCACAGAGGGGCAGGCCGATCAGTAGGGCGTGCCATCCTTGTGCAGGAAGCGCCAGCGCCCGGCCGCGTCCTGCACCGCCATGAGGTCATCCTCGGGATATTCGCCCGCGTCACCGGGCAGGCGGTCGGAGATTTCCAGATACTCCACCGGCGCCTCGCTGCGGTTGACCAGGTGATGGGCGACGCCGCCGGCCGGAAAGCCCGCGCACATGCCGGGGGCAAGTTCGACCTCGCCCCTGTCGGTGACCAGCGTGGGCGTGCCCGTGAGGATGTAGATGAACTCGTCGGCCACAGAATGCCGATGCAAGAGCGCCGATTGCGCCCCCGGTTCCAGCCGCGTGAGGTTCACGCCGATATTCTTCAACCCGAAGGCATCGCCCAGCTTGCGCTTCATCCGCCCCGCGACCCGTGCCGCGAAGGGCGCGGGATAGCCGGAGGATTTCGCCCGCAAGGGAATGTCGGCGGCGCTGAGCGCCAGGGGCGGCTCGCTCGTCTGTCTTGTCATTCTTCCTGCTCCTTCGCCGGCAAGGTAGACGGCGGAGGAAAACGAGTCAATAATATTGATATGAATGCAAGCCACAGGATGACCCAAGCACGAACGATCCGCTGGAAACCCGCCGGGGCGTGGGATTCACCCCGTGCAGCATGGTCATGGGTACATGCTGGCGCTGCTTACGGACATGGCTGCCGTATCGGTCTCAACGGGGAATGCGGTGTAACTGCGAATGAAACGAAGAGGATGGTCGGGGCTCACCGGATGGGGAATGCGCGCTCACATATTCTGCAGGAGCGTCAGGGCAATAGAGCTTCCGGAAAGAGCGGCAGTACCGGCATCGATTTGTGAGCGAACCAGAAACATGCGATTCAGCTCCTTCATTTTGTTCGGATCGGAGAACTGAGATATTTCACTGTCGCCGAACACGGCCTTGGCGCGCTCCCGGAACCCTGACAGCTGCAGGTCGAGATCCAGGGTTCCGAAGGAAGCGGGCAGGCCAAGGGCGGTTTCGAAGATTTCCCGCAGAGGCGGGTTTCCCATGACCGAATACCACCTGCCATCATCGGTCGTGTTCTTTTCCAGGATCGCGCCGAGGTCGCGTTCCAGGGTCATCGCGAGGCGCAAGTCGTTGTCCTGCTCGCCAACGGCGATTTCGAACTGACGATTGCGGTAGGAATCCAGCACCTTGTCGGCAAAATCGCTCAGCTGGGTATTCGGCACGGGGAAATCGCCAAAGCCGAAGGCCTTGGAAAATTCCAGATACCGCTTGTCGGACATCTTGTTCGCCAGGGAGTCCGGGTCGATCGTGCCTTCTTCGAGGACCTTCCGGATGAAGAAGCGGTTGTCGATGTCGTCGTCCAGCCCGTATGCGCCCAGGGCGACCTTGAGCAGGCGATAGTCGCTCACGAGTTCTTCGGCGGTGGTGACGGAGCCGATATTTTCCGCGAAATAGTCCGTATCCCGCTGGATTTCCGGCGCCTGGTCAAAGGCAGCCTGCTGGCTGTCTCGGGTGCGCTCGAGAAACATCCAGCCGGCCATGCCGCCGAAAGGTATGACCGGCTGGAAACTCATGACGGCACAGAAGCCATGAGGCGCTCTTCGCGCGGCAGCAGGCCGCGCAGAGCCTTGAGCGCCTGATAATAGCGCCCGTCGAGCACCTCGCTGGTCGCCCGGTCGAGCAGCTCGCGGCTGTCGTGGTCGACGAGCACCTGGCTGAGTTGCTCTATGCCGCGCAGGAGCTGCATTTTTGCCTCGTCCTTGTCGGCATCGCCGGACAGGACCAGCTGGGCGATATAGCAGACTCGGCGGACAGGGGTGGTCACCTCTTCCGGGTGGATGGCATCTCGCAGGCGCAGGATGTTTGCATTGGGCGTGACGATGGACAGGCGCGAACGCCGATCGCCATTTTCGATCACGGCGCCGTTGATGAGGACCCGCTCCTTCGGGCCAAGCTTGAGGACCAGGCCGCTCATGGGGCACCTGCCTGGCTGCGCAGTCCGCGCATGATCGCGGTATTGATTTCGATGAGAGGGGTGATTTCGGCCTCGCCGTTCAGGACCAGCCTTGAGTGGTGGTTGGTAAATTCAGCGAGGTAGAAGATGCGTGCGCGGAGATCCTGTGGCAGTCCGTTATTGGCATCGGCCACGTCGCTGGCAAGCATGGACCAGAGCCGGCGATTTCCGTGAATCGCTTCGGCCAGATGGGCAAAGCCCATACGTCCTCTGGCCGCCGCCTCTTTCAGGCGGTGCGTGATACGGGCAAAGGCTTCATATTCGGTGGAGCGGGGAGTGCGGACGGGGGATCGGGCTGTCGCGTAGGCCGACTGGGCCAGGTTCAGGGCGTTCACGGCTTGTTCCTTCCGGTAACGTTACTTGTGATGGGCGGGAAGTGGGGCGCCGTTTTGGCGCCCCACCGGATTTTCCCTTACCTGAACAGCGACAGGATGTTCTGCGGTGCCTGGTTGGCGATCGACAGAGCCTGCGTGCCCAGCTGCTGCTGCACCTGCAGTGCCTGGAGGCGTGCCGAGGCCGCTTCCATATCCGCGTCGACCATCGAGCCGATCCCCGATTTCAGCGAATCGGTCAGCTTGGAAATGAAGCTCGCCTGGGTTTCGATCCGTCCCCGCGCCGAGCCGAAGGCCGCGGATGCGTCGATAGCCGTATCGATCAGGGTTTCGATCGTCGCCAGGGCCGAGGTTGCGCCACTGCTCGTGGAAACGTCGATCCCGGCCATCGCACCGAGCCCGCCCGAGCCGGCATTGGTGAACTGGCCCGTCACCGTCAGGTCAGCGGTGCCGTTATTGGTGAAGCTCAGCTGTCCGGCATTCGTCGAATTGTAATCGACGCTCAGGCCGGAAATACCGAGATTGTCGATCTTGTCCTTCAGTGCCACAGCCACGATATCGGCGGTCGATGTCGCATTGGCATCATCGGAGGTCACCGTGTAGGAAACCGTTTCGCCACCGACGGAAAGGCTGATCTTGTCGCCCGCGACGAGGGTCCCGCCGATCGTGATATCACCGGTGCCGCCGCCATTGTTGAGCGAGACCACAACCGTATCGCCATTGGTCGAGGCGGTGCCGGCGGTACTGGAGAATACCGACTTGGCCGAATAGGCGCCGGTGGACAGGTCCTGGGCCGTGACCGTGATCGAGCTGGCGGTGACATTGCCCGAGGAATCGCGGTCGAGCGAGGCGAGGATGCTGGCGGACGCGGTGGATCCGTCGATCAGGTTGAGGCCGTTGAACTGGGCTGCCGAAACCACGGAATCGATCTGGTTCTTCAGTGCCGTCACGTCGTCGTTGATCTTGGAGCGATCCACGTTGGCTTCCTGAGCCGCGACAATCTTGCCTTTCATCTGGGTCAGCAGATCGGTGATGGTCTCCGCGGCATTGGCCGCGACCGCCACCGAGGATTCCCCGAGCGACAGGGACGAGGAAATCGCCTCGAAGCCGTTCACGTCGCTTTCCATCACCTTCGAAATCGCCCAGACGGCCGAATTCTGCTTCGCGGTTGCGACCTTCTTGCCGGTGGAGATTTCGTTCTGGGTCGAGGCCAGGTTCTTGTTGATGGTTTTCAGGGTCTGCAGCGCGACCATGGCGCTGTTGTTTGTCAGAATGCTGGACATTCTCTTGTTCCTTCATCGATACGGCGCTTTTGCGCCGGGTTGGAATTTCCGCCCGTTCAGGCGGGACGAAAGCCATTCTGACTATTGCGGCAGGCCGGTTGTCATTGCCGCGCCACCCCCTCAGGATGCACGAACAGGATGCGCAAAATGTCTGAAGGAAATCTAAACTGCGGCAACAGAAATATCTCTGATTTGAGTAAACCCGGAGGGGCCCGGAGGGGACGGGGGCTCAGGCGCGCTTTTCCACGGTCGATCGATGCTGGCGATATTCCACGCTTTCGCCGGCTGAATCATAGGTACGCAGGGGCTGCTTCTCCCGCTTCAGGCTGGCAATGTGTTCGGCAGCGCTCCTGATGCCCCGCGCACTGGCGCTCAGCAGCGCCTGGTTGCGGCGGGCGGCCGCACGCAGGCCGGCCAGCCTTTCGGGAGGGATGCGCGAACGGGCCAGCTGCTTCATCATCCGCCTCTTTTCGCCGATCAGGCGGCTGAGGGCGTCCAGGTTTCCGGAAAGCACGGCCTGTCGCTCGCGCTCGAGCAGGTCTTCGATGGAATCACTCGGATCCCGGGTTTCGAACAGTGTCATTGTCATACTCCTTGAGGGCTTCGAACAGGGATTGGGCAAGGCCGATGCCGCCGGCCTCGACCATGCTGCGGGCCTGCTCGCGTACCAGCAGGGAAGAGAACTGATCCTCGCCCGCGCCCCCGCCGAGAAGGCCACGCGTCTTTCCCAGACCGGCCGATTTCAGCATTTCGGCCAGAAAGCTCGCTTCGAGATCCCTTGCCGCCTGCATGAGGCGGGCTTCCCGCTGGTCCGGCATTCTTGTCGCGGTAAGGGCAGAGATCGGGTCCATGCCGGTTCCTTTCAATTGAAGATATTTTTCTCCGGTATGAACGATGCCGGTAAAGATTTGGTAATCGGCTTCTGAAAAGATCGGCACACGGCGGAAGAACACCCGGAAGAATACATGCAGAATCCGAACCTTTTCAGTTTGATGCGTCCCGTTGCAGATATGCTTGCCACGGACAGTTCCGATCAGAGCCTTGGCCAGGCATTCAAGGCCTCTGGTGAGACGGCCGGGATTGACGAGAGATTTGAAGAGATACTGCATGCCCTTGCAGAATCCATGCAGCCGGATACGAATCGGACAGGCATTCAGCTGCCGGCCGGGAGCGGTTTTCCCGCAGGGGCCGTTTCTGTTCGGGCGGGGGGCGAAGAGAGCGGACAGGATGCCACGGGCGAATATCGACAGCGAGCCACGGGCGAATATCGACAGGCGGACCCGGCCAGTGTCGAAACGGGGGCGCTGCCCGCTGTCGGAGAGCTGTTTCGGGGCACGGCCCGGCCGGGGGATAGTGCAAAGGGCGGCGTGACAGCTTCTCTGTCATTCGCTACATCCGTGCCGGATGGCGACATGCCGGAACTGGCGACCATCGCCGATCAACCCTCCGAGGCTGCGAATCGCAAGGCTGCCACGATCGGGCCGAGCGTGGACCATGTGACCGATGCTGTCGCGGGCGATGAATTCGTCCGGGCGGGGATGGGGATGGTGAGAGAGGCCCCGTCTGCGTCGGTGCCGGGCATGATCGCTACGGCACCGCCAAAGGGTTCGGAAGAGGCAGTGACACCGGGAGGGCGCCATGCCGGCATGGCGGCACTCCCGGCCAATCCGACCGGATCTCGCGTGCCGGACAAGATCGATCCGGCAGCACCAGCCCCAGGCGCCGCCTCCGCGGTCGCAGGGGGGAAGGCAATCGTTGCCGCCCGGGGGTCCGGGAGCAGGATCGGCGACCCCGGGCCGGGCGCGGCCGCTTCCTCCGCAGCCGCTCAGCCGGATGACGGGCGCCCGGGCAGGATTTCAGGGGTGGTTTCGTCATTGGCCACGGAATGGGTCGATGAAGCACCGGCCGGCGAAGCACCGACCGGCAGGGTACAGACCGATTCCGATCCGCTTTCCGATCCGCTGCGGGCCTCGCAGAAAAAGAGCGGGGGGCTGCCGGATGCTGGCAGTGCCACAGGGCCCTTGCGTTCCGATGCAGTACCCGCAGCCGCTCAGGCAAGGGGACCGCGAGGGCGAATACCGGCTCTGGCGGCCATGCCGCACGCATCGGAGGTCTGGTCCCGACCGGCTCAGGGGGGGATGATTGCAGCGCCGGAATCCGCTCCGGATGACGGGGGGGCGGGGAGTGCCAACCCGACCCTGGCGGCCGGAGTGACCGCGCCGCAACACGACCTGCAGGCGTTTGAACCTCCGGCGCTGAGCATGGACGCAGATGCAGCTGCCGGGAAAGCTCCCGGGAATGGCATTTCCGAAGGATTCGTCTCGTCGCTGGGACAGGTGGGCGACATCATGGGAGAACGGACGGCCGCAGGGGTTCGCCTGGCCTCCCCGGAATCCGCCGCCGCCGCCTCTCCAGGGGCAGAACGGGAACTGGCACAGCATGTCGCCCGGCAGGTCGTTACGGTTGCCCATGGCCGGCCAGACGGGGGTGTGGCCCTGACCCTCAGCCCGGAAGAACTGGGGCGCGTGCATCTGCAGTTTCATGGCCATGACGGCACTCTGACCGTTTCCATGGCCGTGGAGCGCGCGGAAACCCTCGACCTCATGCGCCGCCATATCGACACGCTGCTTCGGGATCTGCGCGATATCGGTTATCGCGAGGTCAATATCGGCTTCGGGCAGGAGGGCGC
The DNA here is from genome assembly GCA_027082975.1 of Paracoccaceae bacterium. GTDB lineage: Bacteria > Pseudomonadota > Alphaproteobacteria > Rhodobacterales > Rhodobacteraceae > JAAEUB01. The sequence continues at coordinate 6,644 of JALWTH010000206.1, forward strand.
GCGGCAGCAAGGCGCGCCGCAATGGGGCTTCGGACAGGGCGCCGGCAATGCCGGTCATGTGCCGGAAGCGCAGGCCGGTGAGAGCACGGGAGAACCGTCTGCGCAGCCCGACAAGACACGCTCGCCGCGCTATCCCGCCGCGCAGGTGGAAGATACCGGCATGGATATTCGTCTCTGAAGGAGTCTGAAGGAGGAAGGAGAGCGACATGGATGTAACGCCTGCAAGCCAGCCTGCGCCAGCCGGTGCCAATCCGCCGCCACCCGCCCGGGCGGGGCAGTCTCCGGCCATGATCAGCTCGGATTTTGAAACCTTCCTGCGGATGCTGACAACGCAGATGCAGAACCAGGACCCGCTGAACCCGCTTGACAGTACCGACTTCGCCGTACAGCTGGCCACATTTTCGGGGGTGGAGCAGCAGGTGCGCACCAACCAGCTGCTGGAGGGCCTGACCCGGCAGATGAACCTCACCGGCATGACACAGCTGGCCGGCTGGGTCGGCATGGAGGCACGCGTCGCCGCGCCGGTCCAGTTCGACGGTACGCCGGTAACCCTGTATCCCGAACCTGCCAGCACCGCAGAAGAGGCGGTACTGGTGGTGCGGGACGCCAGCGGAAAGGTGGTGGAGCGTGTGCCGGTTCCGCTGTCCGGTCAGCCGGTTGCCTGGCCGCGGCAGAGCGGAGCCGCCCCTGCTCCCGGGCGCTACAGCTTTTCGCTGGAGAGCCTCGCCCACGGTGACCTGATTGACACCCGCGATGTCGAACATTATGCGCAGATTGCCGAGGCCCGGATCCGCAATGGCGAAACCGTTCTGCTCCTGCAGGGGGGTAGCGAGGTGCCGGCGAGTTCGGTCAAGGCCCTGCGCGACCCGAATATCTGATCGCGGACAGGGTGAATCCCTGCCGGGCGTGCTCAGAGAGCTGTTACGAGCCAGGCCGCGCCCAGCGCCAGGGCAGCCCCGAGCGCCATCAGCCCCAGGCCGCGGACCACACCGCCCGCGGGCGCCTGTGCCGGCGGCTCGGACTGGCGGATCAGGGCGGCCTCGGCAAGCTCCGGCAATCTCGGTCCGAACCGGGCCAGCACCTGTGCGGTGCGGGCCAGATCGCGCAGCACCGCGCGCGGCCCCAGGAAGGTGCGCACATATTCCTCGACCACCGGGCGGGCGGCCTGCCAGATATTCACATCCGCATCCAGAGAGCGCGCCACCCCCTCGACCACGACCATGGTGCGCTGCAGCAGGATCAGTTCGGTACGGGTCTGCATCCCGAATGTCTCGGTTACCTCGAACAGATGCGCCAGCAGCTTGCCCATGGAGATATTGGTGGCGTTCATGCCGAAGATCGGCTCGCCCACGGCGCGCAGGGCGCGGGCGAATTCGTCGATGTCCTGGTCGGCCGGCACATAACCGGCTTCGAAATGCACCTCGGCCACGCGCCGGTAGTCGCGCCGGATGAAGCCGTGCAGGATCTCGGCATAGACCCGGCGGGTATATTCGTCGAGCCGGCCCATGATGCCGAAATCGACGGTAATGATATCGCCATTGGGGGCGAATTTGAGGTTGCCCTGGTGCATGTCGGCGTGAAACAGCCCGTCGCGCAGGGCATGGCTGAGAAACAGTTGCAGCACCCGGCGCGCGAGATCGGCCATGTCGAGCCCGGCGGCGGCGATGGCTTCAAGCTCGTTGGCGGCGATGCCTTCGGCCCAGCCCAGCGTCATCACCCGGCGGCCGGACAGGTGCCATTTGACCTCGGGCACGACGAGGCCGGCATCGCCCCTTGTGTTTTCGCGGAATTCGGAGGCCGAGGCGCATTCCAGCCGCAGGTCCAGCTCGCCCATCACCACGCTTTCGAAATGCGCCACCACGTCCGAGGGCCGCAGGCGGCGGGTCGAGGGCAGCAGGGTCTCGATCACCCGGGCGGAGAAGTGAAAGGCGTCGAGATCGGTGCGAAAGGCGCGCTCGATCCCCGGCCGCAGCACCTTGACCGCCACTTCCTCGCCGCTCTCGCGGATGCGGGCGCGGTGGACCTGGGCGATGGAGGCGGCGGCGACCGGCTCGGAAAACTCGGAATAGACCTCGTCCACCTCCACGCCAAGCTCCTCGGCCACCATCTCGCGGGCGGTGGCGAGGGGGAAGGGCGGCAGCCTGTCCTGCAGCAGGGTGAGCTGCTCGGCCAGTTCGGCGCCCACCACGTCGGGCCGGGTCGAGAGGATCTGGCCGAACTTGATATAGGCCGGCCCCAGCGCGGTGAGCGCCCGGGTAAGCGGCGGCAGGGCGGTGTCGCCCCTGAGCCCGAGAAAGGAGAACGGCCAGCCGATGACGCGCGCCGCCAGGCGCAGGATCGGCGGCGCGTCCAGCGCATCGAGCACCACCGTCATCGCGCCGGTGCGCTGAAAGGTGGCCCCGGTGCGGATCAGGCGCCAGATATTGAGCGGCCCGCGCATTTCAGAGCTTCCAGCCCGAATGCAGCGCGGCGATGCCCATGGTCAGGTTGCGGTATTTGACCGCCTCGAAGCCCGCCGCGCGGATCATGGCGGCAAAGCTCTCCTGATCCGGGAAGCGGCGGATCGATTCGACCAGATACTGGTAGCTCGCCTCGTCGCCGGCGATCAGCTTGCCCATCTTCGGGATCACGTTGAAGGAATAGAGGTCGTAGAGCTTCTGCAGGCCCGGATTGGGCAGCTGGCTGAATTCCAGCACCATCAGCCGCCCGCCGGGGCGCAGCACCCGGTATGCCTCGCCCAGCGCGTCGGCAATGCGGGTGACATTGCGGATGCCGAAGCTGATCGTATAGACATCGAAGGCATTGTCGGCAAAGGGCAGCGCCATGGCGTCGCCCACCACCCAGTCGAGGCTGTCGCCCAGCTGGTCGGCCTCGGCGCGCCGGCGCCCGGCGGTCAGCATGTCCTCGGTCATGTCGAGCACCACCGCGCCCGCCCCCGGCGCGCGTTTGAGGAAGCGAAAGGCGATATCGCCGGTGCCCCCGGCCACGTCCAGCAGGCGCTGGCCCGCACGCGGCGCGAGCCAGTCCATCATCGCGTCCTTCCACAGCCGGTGGATGCCGATCGACATGGCGTCGTTCATCACGTCGTATTTGGAGGCGACCGACGAGAACACCCCGTGCACCAGCCCGGCCTTTTCCTCCTCGGCGACCGTGCGATAGCCGAAATGGGTGGTCTTTTCGTCCGGTTTCGTCATCATTGCACCATTGTCGCGCGCCTGCCCCCTCTTATCCCGCCGGATTGCGGGGCACAATGGACAAAGGAGGCCCCATGCCAGAGCTACCGGAAGTCGAAACCGTGCGCCGGGGGCTGCTGCCGGTGCTGGAGGGGCGCGTGATCGAGCGGGCCGAGATCCGCCGCGAGGGTCTGCGCTGGCCGTTTCCGCCGCGCATGGAGGCGCGGCTCGCCGGTGCGCGGGTCACGGCGCTCAGGCGGCGGTCGAAATACATCCTTGCGGACCTTTCCACCGGCGAGACCCTGCTCCTGCATCTGGGCATGTCCGGGCGGCTGCTGATCAGCGAGCCCCCCCATCCGCCGCTGACGAGACACGATCATGTGGTGCTGGATATCGAGGGCGGCGCGCGGGTGGCGTTCAACGATGCCCGCCGCTTCGGGATGATGGACCTGGTGGCGACCGAGACCGCACATGAACACCGCCTGCTCGCGAGCCTCGGCCCCGAGCCGCTGGGCAACGGCTTCCACGAAGCCGGTCTGGCGGCGGCGCTCGCCGGGCGCAGGACACCGATCAAGAGCGCGCTGCTGGATCAGCGAATCGTTGCCGGTCTGGGCAATATCTATGTCTGCGAAGCGCTGTTTCGCGCCGCGATCCACCCCGGGCGGCAGGCCGGACGCATCGCAGCGGCGCGCATCGCCCGGCTGGTGCGCGCCATCCGCGACGTGCTCGCAGAGGCGATTGCCGCCGGGGGTTCCACGCTCAGCGATTACCGCCAGGCGGACGGAGAACTTGGCTATTTTCAACACGCTTTCCGGGTTTACGGCCGCGCGGGCGCGCCCTGCACGCGCCCCGGCTGCGGCGGCACGATCCGGCGAATCGCCCAGGGCGGGCGCTCGACCTTCTACTGCCCGCAATGCCAAAGATGACTTGATCGGTGCGCCGGGCGGGCTTACGACTCGGCGTTGACTGCAACAACCGGGCGGGAAACATGGCCTACCAGAACCTCATCGTCGAGACCTCCAACCACGTCACCCTGATCCGCCTGAACCGGCCCGATGCGCTCAACGCGCTGAACATGGAGCTGCTGGGCGAACTGGGCCGGGCGCTGGCCGAGGCGCAGGCAAACGACAAGGTGCGCTGCATCGTGCTGACCGGCTCGGAAAAGGCCTTTGCCGCCGGGGCGGATATCAAGATGATGGCGGAAAAGAGCTTCGTCGAGGTGTTCGCGGGCGACCTGTTCACCAATGAGGAAAAGGCGATCCTCAAGACCCGCAAGCCGATCATCGCCGCGGTGGCGGGCTACGCGCTGGGCGGGGGCTGCGAACTGGCGATGATGTGCGATTTCATCATCGCCGCCGATACCGCCCGATTCGGCCAGCCGGAGGTGAATCTGGGCGTCATGGCCGGGATGGGCGGCACCCAGCGCCTGACCCGGCTGGTGGGCCGGGCCAAGGCCATGGACATGAACCTCACCGGGCGTTTCATGGATGCCGAGGAGGCCGAGCGCGCGGGCCTGGTCAGCCGGGTGGTGCCGGCGCGCAAGCTGATGGACGAGGCCATGGCGGCGGCGCAGAAGATCGCCGAAAAGAGCATGATCACGGTGATGGCGATCAAGGAGGCGGTGCACCGGGCCGAGGAGATGCCGCTTTCGGAAGGGGTGCTGTTCGAGCGCCGGCTGTTTCATGCGCTGTTCGCCACCGAGGACCAGAAGGAAGGCATGCGCGCCTTTGTCGAAAAGCGCGAGCCGCAGTTTCGCGACCGCTAGGCGCGGCGCGGGTCGTGGCCCGGCGCGAAAGGGCTTTTCATCCCGGCGAATCTCCCCTATACGGCGCCCATCATGCGCGTGAGGCCCGCTTGGCCGGATGGTGCCGGTAGGAACCCGGCCGGGTCGGGTCTGTCTCGCGCAGCTATCGTTGAAACGGACCCGAGGAACCACAGATCATGGCCAATTCGCCCCAGGCAAAGAAACGCGCCCGCCAGAACGCGCGCCGCTACGCCATCAACAAGGCCCGCCGCTCGCGCATCCGCACCTATCTGCGCAAGGTCGAGGAGGCGATTGCCTCCGGCGACAAGGAGGCCGCCCAGGCCGCCCTGCGCGCGGCCCAGCCCGAGCTGATGCGCGGCGTCACCAAGGGCGTGCTGCACAAGAACACCGCGGCGCGCAAGATGTCGCGCCTCTCGGCCCGGGTGAAGGCGCTCGGATAGTCTGAAAGACCCTCCAAAGATACGCTGACGGGTTGCAAGGGGCGCATCGCGGGTGCGCCTCTTTTCGTATCCTGTTCGTATCCTGACAGGGCGGACCGCCGCAAATATCGCATTTGTGCAAGCCGCCCGAGATTCGTTTTTCCAAAGTTTCTGTCAAGCGCGAAGATCGGTTGCAGAGTCCTGCATGTGATTGCTAGCTTGCCCGGGCGATTCACTTCGTGAACTTGGGGATCAAGGATGGGCTCGGCAGAAAGGCCGCGCATCGGCGAGATATTGCCGGGCGAGGCGTGGGAGATGCTGTCAGAAGACCCGGGCGCGGCACTGATCGATGTCAGGACGCGTGCGGAATGGGGATATGTGGGAATCCCGGTAATCGACCCGCTCCCGAATCCGTTCCTGATGATCGAATGGCAGATCTGGCCGGACATGAACGAGAACCCCAGGTTCGTCGAAATGGTGATGGAGCAGCTTTGGGGGCGCGAGCCTGCGGCGCTGCTTTTTCTCTGTCGCTCCGGGGCGCGTTCGCTCAGGGCCGCCGAGACGGTGGCGGCGCATCTGCGCAAGATCGGCCAGGGAGGCGAATGCCTGAATATCCTTGGCGGCTTCGAGGGTGACAAGGACGAGGCCGGCCACCGGGGCACGAAGAACGGTTGGAAGGTGGCCGGATTGCCATGGCGGCAGGGGTGAATGAACGAGTGAAACTGCAAGGCCGGCGCTCTGCATCGGCAAACGCGATATATGGGTCGGAGAGAGTATGACAAACGAACAATGGGGACAGGTGCGGTCGGGTTTGCGCAAGACGCTGGGCAAGAGCAATTATTCGAACTGGATCGAGCCGCTGGAATTCGTGGATGTCCGGGATGGCGTGGCCCGTTTCCTGGCGCCGACCGATTTTCTCGGCAACTGGGTGGAGCGAAACTTCGCCGACAAGATCCTCGCGCAGATGGGCGGCATGGGGATTGCCGTCTCCCGGCTGTCCTTTTCCGTTGCACCCGCTTCCTCTCGCCCGCGTCGGACAGCGAGCCCGGCATCCGGGCAGAGCGCTTCCGGCGTCGCCGGCCCGACACCGATCGCCGACCGGAAAGCATTTCCCGGCGCGCCGCTGGATGAGCGCTTCACCTTCGAGAATTTCGTGGTCGGCAAGCCCAACGAGCTTGCCCATGCCGCTGCCCGGCGGGTGGCCGCGGGCGGCGAGGTCGGCTTCAATCCGCTGTTTCTCTATGGCGGGGTGGGGCTGGGCAAGACCCATCTGATGCACGCCATCGCCTGGGAACTTCGCGCCCGGCGCCCGGAAATGCAGGTGCTGTATCTCTCGGCGGAGCAGTTCATGTATTCCTTTGTCCAGGCGCTGCGGGACAAGCAGATGCTTGATTTCAAGCAGTTGTTCCGCTCGGTGGATGTGCTGATGGTCGATGACATCCAGTTCATCGCCGGCAAGGACAGCACGCAGGAGGAGTTCTTTCATACCTTCAATGCCCTTGTGGACCAGAACAAGCAGATCATCCTGTCGGCGGATCGCGCGCCGGGCGAGATTGCCGGGATCGAGGAGCGGATTCGCTCGCGGATGCAGAGCGGGCTTGTCGCGGACCTGCACCCGACCGACTACGAGCTGCGCCTCGGGGTGCTCCAGCAGCGGCTCGGCAAGTATCAGGCGCAATACCCGGAAGTGCGGATGGCCGACGGGGTGCTGGAATTCCTCGCGCAGCGGATCAGTGCCAGCATCCGGGTGCTGGAAGGGGCGCTGATGCGCCTGTTTGCCTTTGCTTCGCTGGTCGGGCGGGAGATCACGCTGGACATGACCCGGGACTGCCTCGCCGACACCCTGCGCGCTTCCGATCGCAAGGTGACGGTGGAGGAGATTCAGCGCAAGGTCAGCGAGCATTACAATATCCGCCTGTCCGACCTGATCGGCCCGCGCCGGGTGCGCACCATCGCCCGCCCGCGCCAGGTGGCGATGTATCTGGCCAAGCAGCTCACCTCGCGCTCCTTGCCCGAGATCGGCCGCCGCTTCGGCAACCGCGACCATACCACGGTGATGCACGGGGTGCGGCGGATCGAGGAGCTCAAGGCCACCGACCACCAGATCGCCGAAGACCTGGAGATCCTGCGCCGGTCGCTGGAGGAATAGGCGGGTTTCGCGCCGGTGAAGCTTGACCGGCGGCCGAAAGCGGTCAACATTCCATAAAAACCTTGTGCCGGGGGCTGAAACGGGTAATTTCAGCCCCCCGGCGTCATCCGGCCTTGGTTATCCGGCCTTATAGGGAGAGGGCGATGAGATTCAGTATTGAACGCAGTGCCTTGCTGAGGGCGGTCAGTCAGGCGCAATCGGTGGTCGAGCGGCGCAATACCATCCCGATCCTCGCCAATGTGCTGATCGAGGCCGAGGGGAGCGATGTCTCCATGCGCGCCACCGATCTCGATATCGAGGTGGTGGACAAGGTGCCGGCCATGGTCGAGCGCGCCGGCGCCACAACGGTCTCAGCGCTGACCCTGCACGAGATCGTGCGCAAGCTGCCGGACGGGGCGCAGGTGCTGCTGGCCGACGACGGCGCTTCCGGGCGGCTGACGGTCGAGGCCGGGCGGTCGCATTTTTCGCTCGCCACCCTGCCCAGGGAAGATTTCCCGGTCATGGCCAGCTCCGAATACAGCGCCAATTTCGCCGTGCCCGCGCCGGTGCTGCGGCGGCTGTTCGACAAGTCGAAATTCGCCATTTCCACCGAGGAGACCCGCTATTACCTGAACGGCGTCTACATGCACATGGCCGAGACCGATGGCGGCAAGGTGCTGCGTTGTGTCGCGACCGATGGCCACCGGCTGGCCCGGATCGACGCCGACCTGCCGGACGGGGCGGAAAACCTGCCCGGCGTGATCGTGCCGCGCAAGACCGTGGGCGAGCTGCGCAAGCTGCTCGAGGATGACGATCTGAGCATCGCGGTTTCGGTTTCGGAGACCAAGGTACGCTTTGCCACGCCGGACATCACCCTGACCTCCAAGGTGATCGACGGCAGCTTTCCCGACTATTCCCGGGTGATCCCGGTGGGCAACAGCAAGCGCATGGAGGTGGATGCGACCGAGTTCGCGCAGGCGGTGGACCGGGTGGCGACGGTTTCTTCCGAGCGCAGCCGGGCGGTGAAGCTGGCGCTGTCGGAGGACCGGCTGGTGCTGTCGGTCAATGCGCCAGATACCGGCGCCGCCGAGGAAGAGCTGAATGTGGCCTATGGGGATGAGCCGCTGGAGATCGGGTTCAACGCCAAATACCTGCTGGAAATCGCCAGCCAGGTGGACCGGGAAAACGCGGTGTTCCTGTTCAATGGCTCCGGCGATCCGGTGCTGATCCGCGAGGGCAACGATACCAGCGCGATCTATGTGGTCATGCCGATGCGCGTGTGAGCGGGGGCGCGCGAGCAGATTTCATGCCTCCGGCGGGAGTATTTGTGCCAAGATGAAAGGGGCGTGAGGGAGGATGAGCCGGCTTTATCTCTCCTCCCTGCGGCTCAGGCAGTTTCGTTCGTATCGGCGCGCCGAGATGGGGCTGGATGGGCGGCCGGTGGTGATCTTTGGCGCCAATGGCGCGGGCAAGACCAACATTCTCGAGGCGATCAGCCTGCTGTCGCCCGGCCGCGGTCTGCGCCGGGCAAAGGCCGGGGAGATGGCGCGCCGGCCCGAGGCGCTGGGCTGGAAGGTGGCGGCCGGGCTGGTTTCGCTCGGGCAGGTGCACGAGGTCGAGACCTGGGCCGAGGCCGAGGGCGCGCGCCAGACCCGGATCGACGGCAAGGCGGCGGCGCAGGTGGCGCTGGGGCGGATCGGGCGCATCCTGTGGCTGGTGCCGGCGATGGACCGGCTGTGGCTGGAGGGGGCCGAGGGGCGGCGGCGGTTTCTTGACCGGATCGCGATGAGCTTCGAGCCGGGTCATGCGGAGGCGGTGCTGGCCTATGAGAAGGCGATGCGCGAGCGCAACCGCCTCTTGCGCGATCAGGTGCGCGATGGGCATTGGTACGAGGCGCTGGAGCGGCAGATGGGGGCGGCCGGGGCGCGGGTCTTTGCCCATCGGCGGGCGGCTTTGGCGCGGCTTGCGGCGGTGCAGGCGGAGGGGGCTTTTCCGGTCGCCGATCTGGCGCTGGTCGAGGCCGAGGGCGGGGCCGAGGACCCGGGCGATGCCGAGGCCCTGCGCGCGGCGCTGGCCCGCAATCGCGCGCGCGACATGGCCGCCGGGCGGACCCTGACCGGGCCGCACCGGGCCGACCTTGCCGCCAGCTATGCGGCCAAGGCGATGCCGGCGCGCGATTGCTCCACCGGCGAGCAGAAGGCGCTGCTGATCTCGCTCATTCTCGCCAATGCCGAGGCGCTGGCCGCGGATTTCGGCGCGCCGCCGATCCTGCTGCTGGACGAGGTGGCCGCGCATCTGGATGCCGCGCGCCGGGCGGCGCTTTACGAGCGGATCTGCGCGCTGGGCGCCCAGGCCTTCATGACCGGCACCGGGGCGGAGCTCTTTGCCGGGCTCGGGGAGCGGGCGCAGGCCTTCGAGGTGGTGGAGAGCGGCGGGCTCTCGCAGGTGATCGAGCGCCGGGAACATGGGGCCTGACGGGTGACAAGCCCGGCGAAAGGCCCTATACCTGACGCGCAAACAAGCAGGATCGCGAGCATGGCTGAAAACGCGCAGGACAGTAACCAGTATGGTGCGGAATCCATCAAGGTTCTCAAGGGGTTGGAGGCCGTGCGCAAGCGGCCGGGCATGTATATCGGCGATACCGATGACGGCTCCGGCCTGCACCACATGGTCTATGAGGTGGTGGATAACGGCATTGACGAGGCGCTGGCGGGGCATGCGGATGCGGTCAGCGTCATCATCCATGCCGATTCCAGCGTTTCGGTGATCGACAACGGGCGCGGGATCCCGGTGGATATTCACCCGGAGGAGGGGATCTCGGCGGCCGAGGTGATCATGACCCAGCTGCATGCGGGCGGCAAGTTCGACCAGAACAGCTACAAGGTCTCCGGCGGCCTGCACGGGGTCGGCGTGAGCGTGGTCAACGCGCTCAGCGAGTGGCTGGAGCTCAGCATCTGGCGCGACGGCAAGGAGCATGTGGCGCGCTTCGAGCATGGCGAGACGGTGGAGCCCCTGCGTGTGGTGGGCGATGCCGGCGGGCGCCGGGGCACCGAGGTGCGCTTCATGGCCTCGACCGAGACCTTTTCCAGCCTCGACTACAGCTTCTCCACGCTGGAAAACCGCCTGCGCGAGCTGGCTTTCCTCAATTCCGGCGTGCGGATCCTCCTCGAGGACCGCCGCCCCGCCGAGCCGCTCAGGAGCGAGCTTTACTACGAGGGGGGGGTGCGTGAATTCGTCAGGTATCTCGACCGCCACAAGACCCCGCTTCTGGAAGAGCCGATCTTTTTCACCGGCGAGCGCGACGGGGTCACCGTCGAGGTGGCGATGTGGTGGAATGACAGCTACCACGAGACCGTGCTGCCCTTTACCAACAACATCCCCCAGCGCGATGGCGGCACCCATCTGGCGGGCTTTCGCGGGGCGCTGACGCGCTCGATCAACCTCTATGCCAATTCCTCGGGGCTGGCGAAGAAGGAGAAGGTGAGCTTCACCGGCGACGATGCCCGCGAGGGGCTCACCGCGGTGCTGTCGGTCAAGGTACCGGACCCGAAATTCTCGTCGCAGACCAAGGACAAGCTGGTAAGCTCCGAGGTGCGCCCGGTGGTCGAGGGGCTGATGAACGAGCGGCTGGGCGAGTGGTTCGGCGAGCATCCGCAGGAAGCGAAGATGATCGTGGGCAAGATCCTCGAGGCCGCCCATGCCCGCGAGGCGGCGCGCAAGGCGCGCGAGATGACCCGCAAGAAGAGCGCGCTGGATGTGGCCAACCTGCCCGGCAAGCTCGCCGACTGCCAGGAGAAGGACCCGGAGAAGCGCGAGCTTTTCCTGGTCGAGGGCGACAGCGCCGGCGGTTCGGCCAAGCAGGGGCGCTCGCGCCACAATCAGGCGATCCTGCCCCTGCGCGGCAAGATCCTCAACGTGGAGCGGGCGCGCTTTGACCGGATGCTGTCGAGCCAGGAGATCGGCACCCTGGTCACGGCACTGGGCACCGGGATCGGGCGCGACGAGTTCGACATCTCGAAGCTCAGGTATCACAAGGTCATCATCATGACCGACGCCGATGTGGACGGCGCCCATATCCGCACCCTGCTTCTGACCTTCTTTTTCCGGCAGATGCCGGAGCTGATCGAGGGGGGTTACCTCTACATTGCCCAGCCGCCGCTTTACAAGGTGAGCCGCGGGAAGTCGGAGGTGTATCTCAAGGATCAGGCCTCGCTCGAGGATTATCTGGTGGCGATGGGGATCGAGGGCGCGGTGCTGCGGCTTGCCGACGGGCAGGAGATCGCCGGGGCGGATCTGGAGCGGATAGTGTCTGCGGCGAGGGCTTTTCGCAAGGTGCTGGAGGCGTTCCCGACCCATTATCCGCGCAACATCCTCGAGCAGGCGGCGCTGGCCGGGGCATTCGATGCGGGCGCGGCGGATCGCGACCTGCAAGCGGTGGCCGACAAGGTGGCGGCGCGGCTCGACATGGTGGCGGCGGAATACGAGCGCGGCTGGCAGGGGCGGATCACCCAGGACCACGGCATTCGGCTGGCGCGGGTGCTGCGCGGGGTCGAGGAAGTGCGCAAGCTCGACGGCGCGGTGCTGCGCTCGGGCGAGGCGCGCCGGCTGGCCAGGGTGGCGCAGGAGACGCGCGAGGCCCATGCGAGCCCCGCGCGCTTTGTGCGCAAGGAGCGCGAAGTGCTGGTGCATGGGCCGAGCGAGCTTCTGGCGGCGGTGCTGGCCGAGGGCGAGCGGGGGCTGACCCTGCAGCGCTACAAGGGCCTTGGCGAGATGAACCCGGATCAGCTGTGGGAGACGACCCTTGACCCGGAGGCACGCACGCTTTTGCAGGTGAAGGTGGAGGATCTGGCCGAGGCCGATGACATATTCACCAAGCTCATGGGCGATGTGGTGGAGC
>JALWTH010000207.1 GCA_027082975.1 Paracoccaceae bacterium
CCCCAGCGGCTCCGAGTCCTCCCGCCCCCCGCGCGCGCGCCCCGATTTTTCTGCGAAAAATCGCCCGGGCCTCGAGGGTCGTCTGAGCGTGGCGCCGCCGCGCCTTACTGGCTGGTCGCGTGCAGCGACTCGAACCCGGCGGTAAAGCCCTTGAGCGAAAGCTCCAGCCCCACCACCTGGTCGGGGGCGGCGGCGGGCACGATCAGCAGGGTTGCCTTGGCGCCTTTCTTGAAGGCGGCGACCTCGCCCTTGGTCAGGCCGATCTGGGCCACGCAGCCGGTCACGGTGCAGAACTTGAACGGATAGCGCTTGGGCTGGGCACTGTCGATGCGGATGGTCAGCTGCTGGGTCAGCAGGGTCTGCAGCGGCACGACGATGGTCGCTCCGGCCGCGGCCTGGAGCCCGTCCGGGAGCTTCAGGATGGTGAATTCCGCCACCGCATTGCCTTCGTCATCCTTGAGCAGCTGGTAGAGGTGGCAGACATCCTCGCCGTCGGGGATATAGACGCAGCGGCGCGCCCAGTCGTCGAATACCTCGTCCACGTAGAGCGTGCCCGGCTCGCGCGCTTCGTCCACCGGCTGGCCCATGTCGAGCGTGTCGCCATTGGGGGTCGTGACCGGGTCGCTGCCGCTGTCCTGCGTCCAGGCCGGGGTGGCGAGCATGAAGGCGCAGAGTGCGAGGCCGGTTCTGACGATGGTCTTGATTCTCATCTGGGTATCCCTTTGTCAAAGCGGTTTGCCTTGCTTTATCACGGGCCTTCGGGGCTGTCAGGGGGGTAAGGGGGCGAATGTGGGAAATCCGCCGAAATCGCACGGGCGGTTTCGTGCGCCATATGCGCTCCTCTCGTGGGGCATGTGCGGTCATGGCGCCTGGCATCGGGGCAGGTGCCGCGGTGCGGCTGGGCCGCGACAGCCTGGGCAGGGCGCCGGGTGCCAGCAGGGAGGGCGGATACGAAAAAAGGGCCGCAAGCCGACCCTTTTTCCACACCCGGTTTCATGCCCGGTCTCGCATCCGGTTTTCCCGAAATCCGGGTTTTGCCGCTGGCTTGTGCCTGGCTCTCTCTCTCTCCCCGTCAGACTGGCCGACGGCGGCAATCTAGGACAGAAGGTCGCAGCGGTCAACATGCCAATGCGCCGGAAAGGAAAAAAGCCGCGCCCGTGGGCGCGGCAGTCTGACAGGGAGGAAAATGCCCGGGCAGTAGAGGACATGCGCCCGGGTATGTTCACTCTGGCAGAAAAAGGTTAACAATGTATGTTCAACGCGGGACTTTTTTCGGCAGGAGTACGGGCGAGATGCAGGAAGGGATTTTTGTCGGCGGCGGCGGGGTGGAATATGGCGAGAAGCAGTGGCTGCTCAAGCGCTATGCCAACCGCCACGGGCTGATCGCAGGCGCCACCGGCACCGGCAAGACCGTGACCCTGCAGATCCTCGCCGAGGGCTTTTCGGCCGCCGGCGTGCCGGTGTTTCTGGCCGACGTGAAGGGCGACCTCGCGGGGCTTTCCATGGCCGGGAGCGCCGATTTCAAGCTGCACGAGGCCTTCATGAAGCGCGCCGGCAAGATCGGCTTTGACGATTATGCTTACGAGAGCTTCCCGGTCACCTTCTGGGACCTTTACGGCGAATCGGGCCATCCGGTGCGCACCACCGTGGCCGAGATGGGGCCGCTCTTGCTCGCGCGGATGCTGGAGCTGACCGAGGCGCAGGAGGGTGTGCTCAACATCGCCTTTCGCGTGGCCGATGAAGAGGGGCTGCCGCTGCTGGACCTCAAGGATCTGCAGGCGCTCCTGACCTGGGTGGGCGAGAACGGGCGCGAGTTGTCCGTGCGCTTCGGCAATGTCTCGCGCGCCAGCGTCGGCGCCATCCAGCGCGCGCTGCTGGTGCTGGAAAATCAGGGCGGCAGGAACCTGTTTGGCGAGCCGGCGCTGGAGCTTTCCGACATCCTGCGCACCGATCCCGACGGGCGCGGGCGCATCTCGATCCTCGCCGCCGATCGCCTCATGGCCTCGCCGCGCCTCTATGCGACCTTCCTTCTGTGGCTGCTCAGCGAATTGTTCGAGGAGCTTCCCGAAGTGGGCGACCCGGACAAGCCGAAGCTGGTGTTCTTCTTCGACGAGGCGCATCTGCTGTTTGACGATGCGCCCAAGGCGCTGATCGACAAGGTCGAGCAGGTCGCCCGCCTGATCCGCTCCAAGGGGGTGGGGGTCTATTTCTGCACCCAGAATCCGGCCGATGTGCCCGAAGACATCCTCGGCCAGCTCGGCAACCGGGTCCAGCACGCGCTGCGCGCCTATACGGCCAGGGACCGGCGCGCGCTCAGGCAGGCGGCGGAGAATTACCGCGACAATCCGCGCTTTTCCATCGAGGACGCGATTCGCGAGGTGGGGGTGGGCGAGGCGGTGACATCCTTTCTCGAGACCAAGGGGGTGCCGGGCATGGCCGAGCGCACCCTGATCCGCCCGCCTTCCTCGCGCCTTGGCACGATCAGCGCGCGCGAGCGCAAGGCGCTGATCGACACGTCACCCATTGCCGGCAAGTACGAAGCAAAGATCGACCGCATCAGCGCCTACGAGACCCTCAAGGCGCGGGCCGAAAAGGCGGCGAAAGAGGCCGAGGAATCCGAAAGGCGCGAGGAAGAGGCGGAGATGGCCGAGCGCGAATACCGCGCCGCGCGGCGCTATTCAGGGAGCCGGGTGGGCCGCTCCACCGCGCGCCGGCGGCGCAAGGGCGAGAGTTTCGGCGACGCGCTCTCCACGGCGCTGATCCGGGAACTCAGGGGCACCACCGGCCGGCGCATCGTGCGCGGCATCTTCGGCACCCTGTTCAAGGGGCGGTAGGGCGGCATTGCGCGCCCGATTTTTCTGCGAAAAATCGCCCCCCCTATGCCTGCGGGCGCACCCGCAGCCGGGTGATGCGGTTGGCCTTGCGCTCGGCCACCTCGAAGCGGAAGTCGTGGAAATAGAATACCTGCCCCTCGTTCGGGATCATCTGCGCCTCGTGGATCACAAGCCCCGCGATGGTATTGGCCTCTTCGTCGGGCAGGTCCCAGTCCATGGCGCGGTTGAGGTCGCGGATGGTCATGGCGCCATCGACCTCCAGGGAGCCGTCCTCGCAGCGCCTGAGCCCGCCTTCCTCCTGCGGGTCGTGCTCGTCGCTGATCTCGCCGACGATCTCCTCGAGAATGTCTTCGAGCGTGATCAGCCCCTGAAGCGTGCCGTATTCGTCCACCACCAGGGCGAAATGCGCCCGTCGGCGCAGAAATTCGCGCATCTGGTCGTCCAGGGGCGTGGTTTCGGGGATGAAATAGGGCTCGCTGGCCACCGCCATCACGTCGAAGCGGGCAAAGGGATCGCCCTGCCCCTCATGTTCGGCCTGCACCCGGTACATGGCCCGCGAGAGGTCCTTGGCGTGGATCACGCCGACGATGTTTTCCGGCGCATCGCGGTAGAGCGGCAGGCGGGTATGGGGCGATTCGAGGCACTGCTCGAGCACCTGCCGGGCGGGCAGGGCGGCGTTGATCATCTCGATCTGCGAGCGGTGGAGCATGATTTCCTCCACCATCCGTTCGCCCAGATCCAGCGCGCCCAGCAGGCGGTCGCGGTCCTCCTTCTCCACCGTGCCCTCGCTGTGGCCGAGGCTGATCGCCCCGGCGATTTCCTCGCGCACCGCCAGCACCGAGCCTTGCGGATCGATACGCAGGCCGAACAGGCGCAGGATCGCCCGGGTGATCAGCCGCACCGCGCCCACGAATGGCGAAAACAGCGCGATCACCAGCCCGATCGGCCCCGAGATGCGCGCCGCCACCCGCTCCGGGTCGGTGATCGCCACGGTCTTGGGCAGCACTTCGGCGAAGATCAGCACCAGCAGCGTCATCACCAGGGTAGCGAGCGCCACCCCGCCTTCGCCGAACAGCCGGGTAAAGAGCGAGGTGGCCAGCGAGGCGGCGAGGATGTTGACCAGGTTGTTGCCCAGAAGCACCGAGCCGATCAGCCGTTCGGTATCCTCGGTGACCTCCAGCGCCCGCGCCGCGCCCTTCTCGCCCCGGTCCGCCTTGGCCCGCAGCTTGCCGCGCGAGGCCGCCGTCAGCGCCGTCTCCGAGCCGGAAAAGAACGCCGAGACCACCAGCAGCAGCGCAATCGCCCCGGCGCTGGCCCAGAAGGCGGCATCGATAAGGTCCACAAGACTGTGATCGGGGGGCATCGGGCTTGGCTCCATGGGTGAATGGCGCTCTTATGCGGCTTGCGCGCCATGCTTTCAAGGGAGGGCAGATGCAGATTCGCGACTTGGGAGAGCTCAGCGGGCCGGTCTGGCTCTGCGGCGGGGCATATTCCAATGCACATGCCACGCGCGCCTTGCTGGCGCGGGCGGCAGAGGCCGGGGCGCGGGTGATCTTCACCGGCGATGCGGTGGGCTACGGGGCCGAGCCCCTGGCGGTGCTGGAGATGCTAGCCGGCAGGGTGGAGGCAATCGCCGGCAATGTCGAGCGCCAGCTGGCGGCGGGGGAAGGGGATTGCGGCTGCGGCTTTGCGCCGGGCAGCACCTGCGCGCGCCTGTCTGAGGGATGGTATGCCCATGCGGACCGCCTCGTCGGCCGCCGATGGCGCCGCTGGATGGCAGAGCTGCCCGACATCGCCACCTTCACCCATGCCGGCCGCCGCTATGCGGTGATCCATGGCGGGGTGAGCGACATTTCCCGCTTCCTGTGGCCCTGCAGCAAGGAAGCGGATTTTCGCGGCGAAATCGACCGGCTCGAAACCCTCATCGGCCCCATAGACGGCGTCATCGCCGGCCATGCGGGCCTCGCCTTCGAGCGTCGGATCGGCGCGGTCCACTGGATCAATGCCGGCGCAATCGGCCTGCCGCCCCATGACGGCCGCCCGGCCACCCGCCATGCCAGCCTGCACCGGGGCGGGGCGCGTTTCCACCGCCTCGCCTATGACCACGAAGCCGCCGCCCGCGCCATGCGCGCCGCCGGCCTCACCCAGGGCTATGACCTGACCCTGCAGAGCGGCCTCTGGCCCAGCGAAGACATCCTGCCCGCCTCCCTGCGCCGCAAGCCCGCCTGAGCGCCCCTTTCATCTTTCGCCAAATACTCCCGCCGGAGGCACGACTTTTCGCAGAAAATTCGCTTCTCACCCCATCGCTCCGAGCAGCAGCTTCAGCGCGTGCGCGCGGGTGCGCGA
>JALWTH010000208.1 GCA_027082975.1 Paracoccaceae bacterium
CTGGCAAGGCTGTAGAACAGCGCCGCCGTGTCGAGCCCGGCTCCGATCTGCACCGCGAAAAGCGCGGCGGAGACGCCGTTCAGCAATCCGAAGAGAAACAATCCGAGTCGCATGACTACCCTCCTGTTTCCCCTTTGTCCCAGATTGCGGTAAAGGACAGGTTAACGCGCCCCCGAAAAAGGAACAAAACGTGACTCCAGAGGAAATCGAGGCCCTGTTCACCACGCAAGACGGCTACAGATTCGCCCGCTGGGGCCGGGCCATGGCGCCGGTGGTGTTCGGTGTGGATGCGGCGACGCTCGACGTGATCCGCGCCGCCATTCGCGACGCTTGCGTGCTGGCCGGGCTGGAAATGGGCGCAGCCGACCCGGAGCTTGGCGCCAATTTCATGCTGTTCTTCTTTCGCGAGTGGGACGAGCTGGCCGGGGTGCCGGATCTGGGCGCGATGCTCCCGGACCTGCCCGCGCTGCTCGCCCGGCTCAGGGCGGCCGATGCGCAGACCTACCGCACCTTTCGATTCGATGCGACGGGGGCGGTCAAGGCCTGTTTCAGCTTTGTGCGCATGGGCGGCGCGCTGGCGGATGTGCCCGCCGACGCGCTGGCCACGGGCGAGGCGCTGAGCGCGCTCGTGACCTGGGCCGCGACCCCGCCGCTCGTCCGCGCCCCCGACGGCGCGATCGGCCCACGCCCCGACATTGCCCGCCTGATCCGCGCCGCCTATGATCCCGCCATGCCCGGCGCCGCGACCGACGCTTCCCACGCGCTCCGGCTCTGGGCGCGCATGGAGGTGGCGGATGAAGCTGAGTGATTTTGCCCTGGCCGGGGCCGAAAAGGCGCTGATCGCGGGGCTTGCGAGCGGGGAGGTGGTCATTGGCCCCGGCCGCTTCGATGCGACTGCCGCAGATGCCCGTCAGATCGGCGCCGCTTTCCCGCACTTTGTCTTCGCTGGCGCCCGCATCACCGGGGCGCTGGACCTCGAGGGGAGGAAGCTCGACCACGACCTGGCGCTGTTCGACTGCCATTTGGGCCAAACCCCGTTTCTGCGCTCCACCCGGCTGGACAACCTGGCCCTGAACGACTCCTTTCTGCCGGGGCTTGAGGCGGATCGTCTGGAGGCCAGGGGCTCTATCTTCCTGCGCGGTGTCGAGGCCGAGGGCGAAGTGCGGCTGCCGGGCGCCTTTGCCCGCTGGTTCCTCTGGGCGCAGATCGCCTTTGGCTGGGCGCTTTCGCTGCTCGCTGTGGCCGGGTTTTCCGGCCTGATCCGGCGCGCGTGATGCGGCTGTTCGTAGCGCTGCCGTTGCCCGAGGCGGTGACAGCGCCGCTGGTGCGCCTGGCCGAGGCCGCGCCGCTGGGGCGGGCGGTGGCCGAGGAGAACCTGCACCTGACGCTGGCCTTTCTCGGCGAGGTGGGGCAGAGCGCGCTGCCGGCGCTGGACGGCGCCCTGTCCACGGTCTGTGCGCCGCCGGTCTGCCTCTCCTTCCACGAGGTGGCGGCGCTGGGCGGCAGGCAGGCGCGGGTGGTGGCGCTCACCGCGCGTGGCCCCGAGGCGCTCTACAAGCGCATCGTGTCAGCCCTGCGCTTGGCCGGCTTCGCCCTGCCGCGCCGCCGCTTTCGTGCGCATGTCACGCTTTTGCGCCTGCCGCGCAGGCTCGAGCCCGGCCAGGAACAGCGCCTTGCGCGCTTCCTCGCGCGCCTCGGCACGCCGCCGATAGGCCCCGTCAGCATCGACCGCTTCACCCTCTACGCCTCGCAGCTGCACCCGGACGGGGCCCGCTACGAACCCCTTGCCGAATACGCGCTGCGGTGAGGCCGCCTTCGCGCGGGGCTTGCCCCGCGTGCCCCCGAGGGGCAGGATTTTCGGCGAAAATCCTTGCGGCTCCGGGGGGCCTCGCTGCGCTCGGCCGGCGCCTGCCGCCGGGGCTGTCAGGCGGCCAGAGAGGCCTCGGCATCCGCCAGCGCGCGCTCCATGGCGTCGAACATCTCGTGGACCTGCGCTTCGGTGATGATCAGCGGCGGGCAGAAGGCGATGGTGTCATTGGCCAGCGGGCGCACGATCAGCCCGTGTTCCAAGGCCCGCGCCGCGACCCAGGCGCCGACCTTGCGGGAGGGGTCGAAATTTTGCCGCGCCGCCTTGTCTTCCACCAGCTCGATCGCCCCGATCAGCCCGATCCCGCGCGCTTCGCCCACCAGCGGATGCTGGCCGAGCTTCTCGAGCCGGGCGAGGAAGGGAGCCGAGACCGCGCGCACATGGGCGCCGATCTCGCGCTCCTGGTAGATCTTCTGCGCCTCCAGCGCCACCGCCGCCGCGACCGGATGGCCCGAATAGGTGAACCCGGTGCCAAACAGCCCATAGCGCCGACTGCCCTCCACAAGCGCCTGATAGATCTTCTCGCTCACCATCACCGCGCCAATCGGCTGATAGGCCGCCGAAAGCTGCTTGGCCAGCGTGATCAGATCGGGTTTCAGGCCGAAGGTCTCGGTGGCAAACATCTTGCCGGTGCGATAAAAGCCCGAGATCACTTCATCGACGATCAGCAAGATATCGTATCTGTCGAGGATCGCCTGCACCTTTTCGAAATAGCCCCTGGGCGGCAGGATCACCCCGCCCGCGCCCAGAAACGGCTCGGCGATGAAGGCGGCGATGGTGTCGGGCCCCTCGGCGAGGATCAGCGCTTCGAGATCGTCGGCCAGGCGGGTGGCATAGGCCTCCTCGCTCTCGCCCTCGCGGCCGTATTTCCAGTAATGCGGGGTTTCGGTGTGCAGGAAGCCGGGGCGGGGCACGTCAAAGGCATTGTGGGTGTATTGCAGCCCCGTGAGCGAGGCCGCGGCCACGGTGATGCCGTGATAGGCCCCCTTGCGGGCGATGATCTTCTTCTTTTCCGGCCGGCCCAGGATGTTGTTGTAATACCAGACGATTTTCACCTGCGTATCGTTGGCCTCGGAGCCGGAATTGGTGAAAAACACCTTGGACATCGGCACCGGCGCGTGTTCGATCAGAAAGTCGGCCAGTTCGATGGCCGGTTCCACCGCCTTGGCGGCGAAATTGTGGTAAAAGGGCAGGGTCTGCAGCTGGCGCGTGGCCGCCTCGACCAGCCGGCTTTCGCTGAAGCCGAGCGAGGCGCACCACAGGCCCGAGAGGCCCTCGAGGTATTTTTTCCCATCGTCGTCAAAGACATACACCCCCTCGCCCCGGCTCAGCACATGCGGCCCCGTCTCGCGGATCGCCGCAAGGTCCGTATAGGGGTGCAGATGGGCGGCAATGTCGCGCGCCTGCAGCGAATTGGGGCTGTCGGCCATGGTCCTGTCCTCCGGCTGGTGTCCTGCGGCAATTTGATCAAATTATCCGCCCCGGCGCAACCGGCTTGTGCCCGCCGTCGTTCGCGGCAATATGGGCGGGATACCAGAGACAGGACATGCCATGCGAAACGCACCCAGGGGCTTTGCCACCCGCGCCATCCACCACGCCTATGATTCGCGCAAGAACGAGGGCGCGCTGACCCCGCCGCTGCATCTCAGCGCCACCTTCACCTTCGAAACCGCCGAGCAGGGCGGCGAGATCTTTGCCGGCGAGCGCGAGGGCTACATCTATTCGCGCACCAACAACCCGACCAACCACATCCTCGAAGCCCGCGTCGCCAGCCTCGAGGGCGCCGAAGCGGGGATCGCCCTTGCCTCGGGCATGGGCGCGATCAGCGCCAGCCTCTGGACCCTGCTCGCCCCCGGCGACGAGGTGATCGCCGACAAGACGCTCTACGGCTGCACCTTTTCGCTGCTCAATCACGGGCTGGGCAAGTTCGGCGTCACCACCACCCATATCGACCTCACCGACCCGGCCAATCTCGAAGCCGCCATTTCCGAACGCACCCGGGCGGTCTTTTTCGAAACCCCGGCCAACCCGAACATGCGGCTGGTGGATATCGCGGCAATCGCCCGCATCGCCCACGCCCATGGCGCGCTGGTGATCGTGGACAACACCTATTCGACCCCCTACATCACCCGCCCGATCGAGCTTGGCGCCGATCTGGTGGTGCATTCGGCCACCAAATACCTCAACGGCCATGGCGACGTGATCGCGGGGCTGGCGCTCGGGCGCCAGGAGATGATCGACGAGATCCGCGCATTCGGCCTCAAGGACATGACCGGCGCCGCCCTTTCTCCCTTCAACGCCATGCTGATCGCCCGCGGGCTCAAGACCCTGGCCCTGCGCATGGAGCGCCACAGCGAAAATGCCATGGCGGTTGCCCGCCTGCTGGAAGGCTCGGAGGCGGTCGAGGTGGTCAATTACCCCGGCCTCGAAAGCTTCCCCCAGCACGCGCTGGCCAGGCGGCAGATGCGCGCCTTCGGCGGGATGCTCTCGCTCGAGCTCAAGGGCGGCTACGAAGCCGGCGTGGCGATGATGAACCGGCTCAGGCTCGTCTCCCGCGCCGTGTCGCTGGGCGACGCCGAAACCCTCGTCCAGCACCCGGCCAGCATGACCCATGCCACCTACACGCCCGAAGAGCGCGCCCATCACGGCATCAGCGAAGGGCTCGTGCGCTTCTCGGTCGGGCTCGAGGATATCGACGACATCCTCGAGGACATCCGCCAGGCCCTGCCCTGAGCGCCCTTTCATCTTTCGCAAAATACTCCCGCCGGAGGCCCGAATTTTCGCAGAAAATTCGCTCCCCCCGAAGCGTCGCGCCGGGGCCGGTCGGGGTACAGGGCCGCTACCAGCGCTCCAGCGCCGCCTCGTCCTCCTGCCTGCTCTCGACCCAGCGCGCGCCGTCCGCGCCCACTTCCTTCTTCCAGAAGGGCGCGCGGGACTTGAGGTAGTCCATCAGATACTCGGCCGCCTCGAAGGCGGCGACGCGGTGGCGCGCGGCGGTGGCGACCATCATGATCACCTCGCCGGGCACGAGCCGGCCGTGGCGGTGGACCACCCGGCAGGCGGTGAGGTCCCAGCGGCGCGTGGCCTCCTCGATCATCGCCCCGATCGCCTTTTCGGTCATGCCGGGATAGTGCTCGATTTCCATGTATTCGAGCCCGCCGCCCGCATCGCGCACGATGCCGGTGAAGCTGACCACCGCCCCGGCCCCGCCGGCGCTCTCGGTGAATTCGTTCAGCACCGCGCCCGGGTCAAAGGCTTCTGCCTGCACCTGCAGCATCCCGGCTCCCATTGCGCCCCCCATTTC
>JALWTH010000209.1 GCA_027082975.1 Paracoccaceae bacterium
GGCGAGGCGCGCGCAGGTGGCGGGCGATACGCACGAAGGCCGGGGTGGTCGGGCAGCGCGCGGGCGGCGCGTCCATCAGCACGGCGCGCGCCTCGCCCGGTCCGCCGGTGAGCCGCTCGTAGCGCCGCGCCGAGGCGTCTCCGGCAAGCGGGCTGCGCCGGGCCCCGGCCCAGCCCGCGCCTTCGAGAAAGGCGGCGATTTCTGCCGCGCGCCTATCGGTCATCCGCTGCCTCGATGGCTGCGAGCCTTTCCTGCCAGGTGCTGGCCGAAAAGGCGAAGGTTGCGCGGCGTTCTCCCTCGGTGCCGGTGGGCGTCAGGCTGAGCGTGAGGGCCTTCGGCGGCGCATGGGCGCCCAGCCGGTCGGGCCATTCCACCAGGCAGATGGCGCTGTCGAAGGCCTCCCACAGGCCAAGCTCGTCGATATCCGCCGGGCCATTCAGGCGATAAAGATCGGCATGCCAGATTTCGGCGGTACCGTCGTCGTAGGTCTGCACCAGGGTAAAGGTCGGTGAGGGCACGTCTTCATCGCGGCCCTGTGCGGCGAGCCGGGCCTTGATCAGCGCCCGGGCGAAATGCGACTTGCCGGCGCCGACCGGCCCCTTGAGCAGGATGCAGTCCCCCACGGTCAGCAAAGGCGCGAGGCGGCGGGCAAGGGATGCGGTGGCTTCGGGCGAAGCGAGGGTGAATTCCTGTCGGCGGCTGTCCTGCATGGGGCCAGTCTTAGCGGCCCCGCCCCCGGCTGCAAGCAGGATTGTGCCGTGGTCAGGTCATGGCCTGGGCCGGCACCGGCTCCAGGTCCGTTCTGGCAGGCGCGGTGATGGCCGGGCTGAAGGTCACCATGGTCGCTCCCTGCACCATCGGCGTGAAGGTGCAGTCGATCACCCTTCCGTCCTTCATCGTCACCGGCGCCGACCATTTCCGGCGCTCGCCGCCCTCCGATATGAAGGTGCGCAGCTGCCGCCAGACCGGGGTGGGGTTGCACTTGCTGCCCCAGGCGAAGGTCGCTTCGGAGACGGTTATCTCGGACAGGGTGCTGGAAGGATCGGTGTCCCAGAGTTCGGCAAAGGCCCTGTTGCTCATCGACAGGATGCCGCCGGCGGTAAACACCGCCACCGCCTCCTCCAGCCCGTCCAGCACCGCCTGGCCCATTTCCAGCTCGGCCCGAAAGCGGTGCGAGAGCGACATTTCCGAGGAAATATCCTCGAACAGGAGCGCCAGCGCGCCGCCGGGATGGGGCTGGCCGGTGACCCGGTAGGTCTGGCCCGTGGGCAGGAACCAGGTCTCCATGTAGGTGCCGTTCACGGCCTTTTCCTCGAGTTCCGACATGGCCTGGCGCCAGCCCTTGTAATCCTCGGGTTCGGGCATCATCCGCTTGTCGCGCAGGCGGTCGAGGAAGGCAAACAGCGTCGGCTGCGCGCAGAGGAAATCGGCCGGCAGCATGGTCAGGTCGGTCAGGGCCGGGTTGAACAGGCTGAGCCTGCGCGCCTTGTCGAAGATGGCGAGCCCGATGGGCAGGTGCGCGAAGGTGCCGGTCAGGGTGGTGACGAATTCGGACAGGCTCGCTTCGGCGCGCACCAGTTCGTCTATCGGCACGGCGGTAAACAGCGTGTCCTCCTCGAGCTCGGCGCGGTGCAGCTCGAACCACTTTTCCACATCCTCCTCGGGGAGCCTGAGTCTGACCCGCTGCCCTTCCGTGCCCGGCGCGGCGGCCGGCGCCTGCGACGGGTCGAACAGCCGGGCCGGCGGCCAGGAGGCAATGGCGCTTGTCCCGTCGAGGATCTCGGCCAGGTCCAGGTAGGCCCGGTTTGCCCAGATGATTTCGCCCCGCCGGTTCTCGCGCCAGGAGACGAACGGAGCGTGTTCGGCGATGTCGCGGTGAATCGCCAGCTCCTTGCGCATGGCCGCGACGGCGTGATGATCGACTGGGGCGCTGGCCGTGCTGCCCTGTGCATCCGAAAGTTCGAGCCGCACCATGCCATTGACCACTTCCACCCGCAGCAGCGAGGTTTCGTCAAGGGATTTCACCCGCACCGGCCCTTCTTCCAGTGCCTTGCGGGGCAGGTCGGCAAAGCCCTCGAAGCGCGGGCCGAGGATGGCGCTCAGGCGTGTCCAGCCATCTTCCGCGCCCTCTTTGGCACCAGTGTCTCCCGCCGCCGTCAGGATGTGACCGGCGGCTTCGGTACAATCCACCAGATTCTCGTCCTCGAACAGGAATACCACCCCGTCGCGCACCGCCGGATCCCGCCTCAGCGGCTGCCGGTCCCGTCCGCGCCAGAGCAGGGCAAAGGCGATCAGGGCGGCCAGGGCGGTCAGGAATGCCGCCAGGACAAGCGCAAGGGCAAGGATGGTATCCGACATGGGTGATTCCCGTTTGTGGCCTTGTTGACCGATCGTAGGAAGTGATGGTTAACAAAGCCTTAAATCAGGGAAAAAACCCTGACCACAGGCCGCCGCGCCCCGTGCAATCAGTAATCGAAGCGCAGGTTGTCGCCCAGTGTCGGGGTCTTTTCATCGGCCTCGATACCGTCGGGGCCCCGCGGCCAGATCACCACGGCAATGGCCCCGGAGCGGCTGCCGGGGCGCGGCGTGCCGGTATAGGGATCGGTGGCATTGGTAAAGCTGAGCTCCGCCCCGGTGCGCTCGAGCAGGGTCTTGGCGATGAACAGGCCCAGCCCCATGCCTTCGTATTCGGGGCGGGTCGCATCCTGGCGCGCCGGGCGGCGGCGGCCGACGAACGGCTCGCCGATATTGCCGATCACATGCGGCGCATAGCCCGGCCCGTCATCGGTGATGCGCACGGTGATGGTGCGCTCGGTCCAGCACAGATCGACCCAGACGCTGGTGGTGGCGAAGTCCACCGCGTTCTGGATCAGGTTGCGCAGTCCGTGGACGATCTCGGGGCGGCGCAGGATCACCGGCTGGTCGGCGGGATCCTTCTGCGGATCGCCGAGGCCGATCAGGACCGTCTTGCCCCGCTCCATATGCGGCTCGGCCGCGTCCTCCACCACCGAGGAAAGCGGCGCCTGGTGCAGCATCATGTCGTCCTTGCCGGTCTTGCCCATGGAGCGCAGGATGTCGCGGCAGCGGTCGGCCTGGTCGCGGATCAGGGCCGCGTCTTCGCGCTGCTCGGGGCAGGCGTCGAGCTCGTCGATCATCTCGCTGGCCACCAGCTTGATGGTCGCCAGCGGCGTGCCCAGCTCATGGGCCGCCGCCGCCACCACGCCCGACAGGTCGGTGAGCTTCTGTTCGCGCGCCAGCGCCATCTGCGTTGCCAGCAGGGCCTGCGACATCGAGCGCATCTCGGTCGTGATCCGGTGCGCGTAAAAGCCGAGAAAGACGATGGTGATCAGGATCGCCCCCCAGAAGCCGAAGGTGAAGATTTCCGGCATTGCCAGCTCTGCCCCGCCACTGCCCAGCAGCGGCCGGTGCCAGATCGCCACCGTGGTTGTCGAGGCAAAGGCGACGGCGGCCACCATCACCGTCGCCCGCAGGCTGAGCGCGGTGGCGGCGACGGTGACCGGCGCCACGATCAGCACCGCAAACGGGTTGTTCAGCCCGCCCGACAGATACAGCAGCACCGCCAGCTGTACCGTGTCGAAGGCCAGCATCGCGGTTACCTCCGCCTCGCTCAGGCGCTTGTTGTGCGGATAGACGAAGAGAAACACCACATTGGCCAGCACCGAAAGCCCGATCACCGCGGCAAAGGGCCCCGCCTCCAGCCGGAGCTCGAACAGGTGCCGCGCCGCCAGCACCGCCAGCACCTGCCCCAGGATCGCCACCCAGCGCAGCATGAGCAGCGTGTGCAGGCGCACCCGGCTGTCGGGCTGGTTCTGGAAAATGCCTCTCTCCGGCCCGGCCATGCGGTTTCTCCATGTGGCAATCTCGCCTATTGTAGTTTGCCCCGTGCCGGGGGATCAATGGCGCACGGGCCAAGGCATGGAGAATCAGATGGTCAGGATATGGGCGCTGCTCGCCGCGATCGTCCTTGCAGGGGCCGGCGGGATCTACTGGTACATGAATCGCTCCGAATGCGCCGCCGCCCTGCGCAACGCCGCCTCGCTGAATATCGGCGGCCCGCTGGCTCTGGTCGACGAGGACGGCAGGCCGGTGAGCGATGCCGACATGTTCACGCGGCCGACCCTGCTTTACTTCGGCTATACGTTCTGCCCCGATGTCTGCCCGCTGGACAATGCCCGCAACGCCGAGGCTCTCGATATCCTGCTGGCGCAGGGCTACGATGCGCAGATGGCCATGATCACCATCGACCCGGAGCGCGACACGCCCGAGGTGATGCGCGAATTCACCGGCTATATCCACGAGCGCATGACCGGCTATACCGGCACCCCCGCGCAGATCAAGGCCGCGAGTCAGGCCTACAGGACCTATTACGCCAAGGAGCCCGACGGCGACCCGGAATATTACCTGATGGACCACACCACCTTCACCTATCTGGTGCTGCCGGAGCGCGGCACTGTCGCGTTCTTCCGCCGCGATGACAGCCCCGAAGAGATCGCCGGGCGCACCGCCTGCCTGATCGACGCGGCCAAGTGAAGGAATATTTAACCTCCATTAGCCCGTGACAAATTGACCCTGTCGCGTTCTGCGCCTAGATTGGGCTGGCCTTGCATAGCGGAGGGAAACGCGTGTCGGATCAGAAACTGGAAGCCATCGGCGAGGATCCCTCGCTCCTGCTGGTCGATGACGACGAGCCGTTCCTGCGCCGGCTGGCGCGGGCCATGGAGAAGCGCGGCTTCGAGGTGGAGACCGCCGCTTCGGTGGCCGCCGGCAAGGCCATCGCCACCGCCCGCCCGCCGGCCTATGCGGTGGTGGACCTGCGCCTTGAGGACGGCAACGGGCTCGACGTGGTAGAGGTGCTGCGCGAAAACCGCCCCGATGCACGGGTCGTGGTGCTGACCGGCTACGGCGCCATTGCCACCGCCGTGGCCGCGGTCAAGATCGGCGCCACCGATTACCTCTCCAAGCCCGCCGACGCCAATGACATCACCAACGCGCTGCTGACCCGCGAGGGCGAACTGCCCCCGCCGCCGGAAAACCCGATGAGCGCCGACCGGGTGCGCTGGGAGCATATCCAGCGCGTCTATGAGCTGTGCGACCGCAATGTGAGCGAAACCGCCCGCCGGCTCAACATG
>JALWTH010000210.1:0-18248 GCA_027082975.1 Paracoccaceae bacterium
AGCCCGCCCCCGGTGATGGAGGCGCGACCGGGGCGGCCTGGCTGACATTGATCAGCGGCAGGCCCGCGGGCGGGGCGATGCGCTCAAGCCAGCGGCGCGCCTCCATCACCGGGGGCGGGCTGGTGGCGGCGAGGTTCGGGTTAACCGGCATCGGCGCGCCCTTCGCAAGGGCGGGACCGGGGCGCTGCCCCGGACCCCGGAGTATTTGTGCCAAGATGAAAGGTCATTGCTCAGGGCCTTAGGGTGACAAGGGCGTGGCGCTTCTTGCCGGCGGAGAGCTTCAGCGGGCGGGCGAGATCGGCGGCGGTGATCATGCGGCCCGGATCGGTCAGCGGCTGGTCGTCAAGGCGCGCGCCGCCATCGGCGATCAGGCGCTTGGCCTGTTTGCCGGAAGGGGCGAGCCCCGAGCGGGTGAAAAGCTGGACCACCGAGATGCCCTCGCCGATATCGGCCGGGCTGAGGGCAAGGGTGGGCAGGTCCTGCCCCGCCCCGCCGCGTTCGAACACTTCGCGGGCCGTGGCTTCGGCCGCGCGCGCTGCCTCGGCGCCGTGGGCAAGGGTGGTGACTTCGTTGGCAAGCCGGATCTTGGCCTCATTGATCGCCTTGCCCCCGGCCGCGCCGAGGCGCTCGCATTCTGCCACCGGAAGCTCGGTATAGAGCTTGAGGAAGCGGCCCACATCGGCATCGGGGATGTTGCGCCAGAACTGCCAGAATTCGTAGGGCGAGAGCATCTCGCCATTGAGCCAGACCGCGCCGCCCTGGCTCTTGCCCATCTTGCGCCCGTCGGACATGGCCAGAAGCTGGGAGGTGAGGCCATAGACCTCCTGGCCGAGCATCCGGCGGGTGAGGTCGATGCCGTTGACGATATTGCCCCACTGATCCGAGCCGCCCATCTGCAGGCGGCAGCCGTAGCGGCGATTGAGCTCCATGAAATCATAGGCTTGCAGGATCATGTAATTGAATTCGAGGAAGGAAAGCGACTGTTCGCGCTCGAGCCTGAGCTTGACGCTTTCGAAGGAGAGCATCCGGTTCACGGAAAAATACCGCCCCACATCGCGCAGGAATTCGAGATAGTTGAGCCCGTCGAGCCACTCGGCATTGTTGACCATGATGGCGTCGCGCGCGCCCTCGCCAAAGGTGAGATAGGCGGAAAAGACCTGCCTGATGCCGGCAAGGTTGGCCTCGATCGTCTCGGGGGCGAGCAGCGGGCGTTCGTCGGCGCGGTCGGTCGGATCGCCCACCTTGGTGGTGCCCCCGCCCATCAGCACGATCGGCTTGTGGCCGCATTTCTGCAACCATCTGAGCATCATGATCTGGATCAGGCTTCCCACATGCAGGCTGGGCGCGGTGGCGTCAAAGCCGATATAGGCCGGCACCACGTCCCCGGTCAGGGCTTCGTCGAGGCCCTGATAATCGGTGCAATCGGCGATGAAGCCGCGCTCGATCATCACCCGCAGGAAGTCTGATTTCGGCTGGTAGGTCATAACGTTTGCGTCCATATTTGCCCTGGAGCTTCCGTATAGACGGGCGGCGGGCAAAGGGGAAGGGATGAAGGAAGGCGGGGCGAGATCCGGGCCGGTGCGGGTGCTGGGGGCGATGAGCGGCACGTCGCTGGACGGGGTGGATGCGGCCATGGTGGTGAGCGATGGTGAGCGGGTGCTGGAGCTTGGGCCGGCGCGCTTCCGCCCCTACAGCGATGCGGAGCGCGCGGTGTTGCGCGCGGCGCTCGGGCGCTGGCCGGGCGAGGCGGGCGTGGCGGAAGCGGCGCGGGTGGTGGAGCGCGCGCATGTGGAGCTTTTGCGCGGCTTCGAAGGGGCGGAGCTCGTGGGCTTTCACGGCCAGACGCTGGCGCATGATCCGCGCGGGCGGGGCACCCATCAGGTGGGCGATGGCGCGGTGCTGGCCGAGGCGCTGGGCCTGCCGGTGGTGAGCGATTTTCGCTCGGCCGATGTGGCGCTGGGGGGCGAGGGGGCGCCGCTGGCGCCGTTTTACCACTTTGCGCTGGCGCAGAGGATCGGGGCGCGCGCGCCGCTGGCCTTTCTCAATCTTGGCGGGGTGGGCAATATCACCTGGATTGACCCGGTCGCGCCTGCCCCCGAGGCGCCGGGCGCGCTGTTGGCCTTCGATACCGGGCCGGCCAATGCGCCGATTGACGATTTCATGCGCGCGCGTCTTGGCAAGGCACGCGACGAGGGCGGCAGGCTCGGGCTCAGCGGGCAGGTGGACGGGGCAGTGATCGAGGCCTTTCTGGGCCGGGCATATTTCCGGCGGATGCCGCCCAAGTCTCTGGACCGCAATGATTTTTCCGACCTTCTGGCGGCGGTTTCGCATTTGGGAGAGGCGGACGGGGCCGCCACCCTCGCGGCCTGCGCGGCGGCGGCGGTGGCGCGGGGCATGGAGCATTGCCCGGCTCGGCCCGCGCGCCTGCTGGTGGCCGGCGGCGGGCGCCGCAACGGCGCGATCATGGCCGGGCTCCGGGCGCTGCTGGCCTGCCCGGTGGAGCCGGTCGAAGCGGTCGGGCTCGACGGCGACATGCTGGAGGCGCAGGCCTTTGCCCACCTGGCGGTGCGGGTGGCGCGTGGTCTTCCGACCTCGGCGCCGGGCACCACCGGGGTGGCGGCGGCCGTGGGGGGCGGCACGCTGCAGCGCCCCGGCGGCTGAAGGCGGCCGGAAATTGCGCTGCCATGTCGTTTTCGGGCGCGACCGGCGCCGGGGCGGCCCGCAGCATCGGGGCGTCGGAGACAGCCGGACGGATGCGCGATGCGACAGGTTCTTCAGGCCTCCTGGGCGCTGCTGCTGGGGATGATGCTTCTGCAGGTGGGCAATGGCGTGCAGGGCACGCTGCTGGGGATTCGCGGCGCGCTGGAGGGATTTTCGACCTTTCAGATGTCGCTGGTCATGTCGGGCTATTTCGCGGGCTTTCTCGGCGGCTCGCTGATCGCGCCCGGCCTGATCCGCCGGGTCGGGCATCTGAGGGTATTCGCGGCGCTGGGCTCGCTGATCTCGGCGGTGCTGATCCTCTATCCGGCGCTCACCGATGCCTGGATCTGGGTCGGGCTCAGGGTGGCGATCGGCTTTTGCTTTTCCGGGGTCTATGTGACCGCCGAAAGCTGGCTCAACAATGCCGCCGGCAACGAGACCCGCGGCCAGGCGCTTTCGCTCTATGTGGTGGTGCAGCTGCTCGGCTTCATCGCCGCACAGGGGCTGGTGGCGCTGGGGGATCCGTCGGGCTTCATCCCCTTCATCCTGCCCTCGGTGCTGGTCTCGGTGGCCTTTGCGCCGATCCTGCTGTCGGTCAGCCCGACCCCGCCCTTCGACGGCGGCGGCGCGATGAGCTTCGCCGCGCTTTATCGCGCTTCGCCGCTGGGCTTTGTCGGCATGTTCCTGCTGGGGGGCGTGTTTTCGGGGCTGTTTGCCATGGCCTCGGTCTATGGCGCCAAGGCGGGGCTGAGCGTGGGCGAAATCTCGGGCTTCGTGTCGATGATCTTCGTCGGCGGACTGGTGCTGCAATTCCCGATCGGCTGGCTGTCGGACCGCCTGGACCGGCGCGGGCTGATCCTGGCGGTGGCCGGGCTGGGGGCGCTGGCGGCGGCGGTGCCGCTGGCCCTGCCGGGCTTTTCGGTGCTGCTGGCGGTCGCCTTTCTGCTCGGCGGGCTGGCCAATCCGCTCTACGCGCTGCTGGTGGCCCATGCCAATGACTACCTCGCGCCCGAAGACATGGCGGCGGCCTCGTCCGGACTGGTCTTTGTCAACGGGCTGGGAGCGATTGCCGGGCCGTTGCTGTCCGGCTGGGCGATGCAGCGGCTGGGGCCCGAAGGGTTCTTTGCCTTTGTCGCGGCGCTTCTGCTGCTGCTGGTGGCCTACGGGTTGTGGCGGACGACCCGGCGCGCGGCCCCCGACCTGGAGGAGCAGGGCGCCTTCGTGACCCTGCCCCCGGCGGCGGCCTCGGTGGCCATGGACATGGCCCAGGAGGTCTATGCGGAAGCGGCCGAGGCCGCGGAAAGCGCACCGGAGGGTGAGGGCGCGGGGTGTTAACGCTATCTTCATTGAAATATTCGCAAAAATACTTGCGTGGTTTTGAATTTTTTGTAACGTCGCCCTGAGAGGTGGCAAACAGGGAGTGGCAGGCATGTCCGATCCTGAAGCAGTCCTGGCCTATTGGCTGGACGAGGTGGGGCCCGCAGGCTGGTACAGGAGCGACCCGGCGCTGGACCGGGCGATCCGGGAGCGCTTCCTGGCCCTCTGGGAGCGCGCGCGCGAGGGGGCGCTGGCGCTGTGGCTCACCTACCCGAGCGGGGCGCTGGCCTATATCATCGTCACCGACCAGTTTTCGCGCAACATGTTTCGCGACGAGGCGCGCGCCTTCTGCCTCGACAGGGCGGCGCTGGCGGCGGCCAAATGCGCCATCCGCCGGGGCTGGGACATGCGCATCGACGAGCCGGCGCGGCAGTTCTTCTACCTGCCGCTGATGCATTCGGAAAACCTCGCCGATCAGGACCGCTGCGTGCGCCTGATGCTCACGCGGATGCCCGAGACCGGCGCGCCGAACCTGCTGCACGCGCGGGTGCATCGCGAGGTGATCCGCCAGTTCGGCCGCTTTCCGTCGCGCAACGGGCCGCTTTCGCGCCGCTCCACCGCGCCGGAGGAGGAATTTGCCGAGGCCGGCGGCTATCGGGCGGTATTGCAGCGGCTCAGCGCCTGAAACCGACCGGGTATCGCCGCTCGCGCAACTGCCTTGTACTGCCCCTGAAAAAGTAGTTTAACATCAAACTACATTTCAGGAGGGCCGTTCATGGGCAGCACATCGCAGGATCTGATCGTCATTGGCGCCGGGCCGGGGGGCTATGTGGCCGCCATCCGCGCCGCCCAGCTGGGGCTCTCGGTCACCGTGGTCGAGCGCGAACATCTGGGCGGCATCTGCCTCAACTGGGGCTGCATCCCGACCAAGGCGCTGCTGCGCTCGGCCGAGGTCTATCACCTGATGGGGCGGGCCGCGGAATTCGGCCTCTCGGCGGATAAGACCGGCTTTGATCTGGGAAAGGTGGTGGCGCGCTCGCGCAAGGTGGCGGGGCAGCTGGCGGCCGGGGTCGGGCATCTCTTGAAAAAGAACAAGGTGCGCGTGGTGATGGGCGAGGCGCGTCTGGCCGGGCGCGGCGAAGTGGCGGTCAGGACCGACAAGGGCGAAGAGCGCCTCACCGCGCCGCATGTGATCCTCGCCACCGGCGCCCGGGCGCGCGAACTTCCGGGGCTGGAGGCGGACGGCAAGCAGGTCTGGAGCTACCGCCACGCGCTCAACCCCCCGCATATGCCAAAGCGCCTGCTGGTCATCGGCTCCGGGGCGATCGGGATCGAATTTGCGAGCTTTTTCAATACCCTCGGGGCCGAAGTTACGGTGGTCGAGGTGATGGATCGGGTGCTGCCGGTGGAGGATGAGGAGATCAGCGCCTTTGCCCTCAAGGCCTTTCGCAAGCAGGGGATGCAGGTGCTGACCGGCGCCACGGTCAAGCAGCTTGACCGCGCGCCCGGCACGGTCACCGCCCATATCGAGGCGGGCGGGAAAGTGACGCAGCACGCCTTCGATACCGTGATCAGCGCGGTGGGGATCGTGGGCAATGTCGAGGGGCTCGGGCTCGAGGCGCTGGGGGTGAAGATCGACCGCACCCATGTGGTGGTGGACGAATTTTGCCGCACCGGCATCGAGGGGCTTTATGCGATCGGCGACATTGCCGGCCCGCCCTGGCTCGCCCACAAGGCCAGCCATGAGGGCGTCATGGTGGCCGAGATGATCGCCGGGGAGAAACCGCATCCGGTGCGCCCCGAGAGCATCCCCGGCTGCACCTATTGCCAGCCGCAGGTGGCCTCGGTGGGGATGACCGAGGCCGAGGCGCGCGCGGCGGGCCACGAGGTACGGGTGGGCCGCTTCCCCTTTATCGGCAATGGCAAGGCGATCGCCCTGGGCGAGGCCGAGGGGCTGGTCAAGACCGTGTTTGACGCAAAGACCGGCGCGCTTCTGGGCGCGCACATGATCGGCGCCGAGGTGACCGAGCTGATCCAGGGCTTTGCGGTCGGCCGCACCCTCGAGACCACCGAGGCCGAGCTGATGCAGACGGTATTTGCGCATCCCACGCTCTCGGAAACCATGCACGAATCGGTGCTCGCGGCTTACGGGCGGGCGCTGCATATCTGAGTGAGGCGCATGAAAAACCCGCGCCCCGAAGGGGGCGCGGGCCGGGTTGCGCGATTGCGCTGGAGGGAAAGGGTCAGGCGCGCACGATATTGCCGCCGGCCATCTGCCAGTGGCCCAGCCCGCCGATATTGTGCACTTCGGCAAAGCCCAGCGACTGCATCAGCCGCGCCGCCATGCTCGAGCGCGCCCCGGAGGCGCAGTAGATGGCGACCGGCTTGTCGGTGGAGAGCTCCGGGTGGAAATCGGGGCTCGACGGGTCGACCTGCATACGCAGGATCGAGAGCGGGATATGCAGCGCGCCCTCAGCCTTGCCGGTCATGGCCAGCTCGTTGTGATCCCGCACGTCGATCACGGTGATCTCGCCGGCTGCCGCCTTTGCAACGATGTCTTTCGGGCTCAGGGAGGAGGTGGCGGCCGGAGCGCGGCCGGTCATGAAGTTGAACATGTAGTGCATCCTTGTTCGCGTCAGCGCGCCGGGCGCTGGTTTCGGTTGTCGGTTTTCCTGGCGGCAGAATCGCCTGCCGAGGTTGCCCTCAATATATTCCGCAAATTGAATATGACAAGGGGCGAGTGGAATTTTTCCGAACAGGCCAGGCCGCCCGGTCCGGCCGGGCAGGCTACCCGGCGGCAACTGTTTCCGACACGCCCGGGCAGGCGCGTTACGGGATCACTTCAAGCGGCGCGCTGGCGAGGGTCCTGCGCTGGTTGCCGCTCTGGACGTAGCGCAGTTCGTAGCTGCCGGGCCTGGTGGGCACATCCACCTCGACGACATTGCCCTCCGAATGGGCGATATAGGTAAAGGTGACCCGCAGGTTGGGGCTGCTGCCGGGTTCGGCGATCCCGATGAAATCGGCATCGGCGCCGGGGCCCTCCCAGGTCACGCGGAGCGTGCCGCCGGCCGGCGCCGGGCTGTCGAAGGCGAGGCTGGCGCTGACCGGCTCGACCACGAAGGGACGCGAGGTCAAGATCCGGTCCGGGTTGGAGGCCTGGACATAGCGCAATTCGTAACTGCCAGGCTTGGTGGGCACGTCCAGACGCAGCACATGGCCTGCGCTGTCGGCGGTATAGGCAGCGGTTGCGCGCTGGGTCGGATGCACGCCGGGCTCGGCAATGGTGATGAAATCCTCGCCGCCGGGACCGCTCCAGGTAACCTCGATCTGGCTGCCGGCGGGAGCGCTGTCAGGCGCCTCGAGCGAGGCGGCCGGCAGCAGCGGCGGCAGGACCAGGGTAACGGTCATGTCAGCCCCGTCGATGCTGAAGGCCTCTTCGGCACGGGCCCCATCGGCCAGGCGCATCACTTCCACCCGCGCCTTCCCCGGGGGCAGGCTCTGGCTGCGTTCCGGGGCCGGCTCTGGCTCGGCCACTTCCTGCAGGGTCTGTGCCAGTTCACCGGCATTGGCTGCGGTGCGAAACAGCCCGCCGGTCTCCTCGGCCAGGCATTGCATCTGGGCCAGCGCGGTTTCGTCCGATACGGCAAAGCCGATCACATGGGCGGTGAAATCGACTCCGTTTTCCTCCAGCACCCGGGCGGCGGCGCAAGGGTCCGGGTTGCAGGTCTCGATCCCGTCCGACACCAGGATCACGGTGGCGCGTTCCTCGGTGTATTTCAGCGCTTCGGCCGCGGCGATTACCGCATCGGTCATCGGCGTCTTGCCGCGCGGCTTGATCCGGCTGACCATCTCGGCGATGGCGGCGCGATCTCCGGTCGGCTGCACCAGGGTTTCGATATCGGTGCAGTCGCCCTTGCGCCGCGCGCCATAGACGGTGAGGCCGAGCAACTGGTCCTCGGGCAGGCTGCGCAGAAGGTCGCCGATCACCTGCTGGGCGATGGCGATCTTGGCGGTGCCGTCTATCTGCCCCCACATGGAGCCGGAAGCGTCCAGCACCAGGATCGTGCGCGACCGCTCCTGGGCGGCGGCAGCCAGGGCTGTCAGGACGGCCAGAGTGGTCAGAGCGAGGGCAAGTAACAGGTGCGGCATGGTTCCTCCCGGGGATGGCGATACCGCAGCTTATCCCGATCTGGCTATTTCTCCAAGTTACGGCCCTTCGGCGATGATATTTGGCGTCTGTATTCCCCTTTCGTTCTCATTTTTCCGTTGGCGCGCCCCCTTATATGCCCTATTTCTTGAGAAATCGTTAAGAGGCGCCCATGGCTGAGCAGAAATTCATCTCCGTGCGCGGCGCGCGCGAGCATAATCTGAAGTCGGTGGATGTGGACATTCCGCGCGACCAACTCGTTGTCATCACGGGGCTTTCCGGCTCCGGCAAGTCTTCGCTGGCCTTTGATACCATCTATGCCGAGGGCCAGCGGCGCTATGTCGAATCGCTCAGCGCCTATGCGCGCCAGTTCCTCGACATGATGGAAAAGCCCGATCTCGACCATATCGAGGGGCTCAGCCCCGCGATCTCCATCGAGCAGAAGACCACCTCCAGAAATCCGCGCTCCACCGTCGGCACCGTGACCGAGATATACGACTATCTGCGCCTGCTGTTTGCCCGCGCCGGCACCCCTTTCAGCCCGGCCACCGGCAAGCCGATCGAGGCCCAGCAGGTGCAGGACATGGTGGACCGGATCATGGCGCTTCCCGAAGGCACGCGCTTTTATCTGCTGGCCCCGGTGATCCGCGACCGCAAGGGGGAATATCGCAAGGAATTCATGGACTTGCTCAAGCAGGGCTTCCAGCGGGTCAAGGTGGACGGGGCGTTTTACGAGCTCGAGGACGCGCCGGCGCTCGACAAGAAGCTGCGCCATGACATCGACGTGGTGGTGGACCGGATCGTGGTGCGCCAGGGGCTTGAGCAGCGCCTGGCCGACAGCCTGCGCACGGCGCTCGATCTGGCCGACGGCATCGCCATTCTCGAGACCGCCCCGCGCGACATGAAGGAAGAGCCGGAACGCATTGTTTTCAGCGAGAATTTTGCCTGTCCCGTCTCCGGCTTCACGATCCCCGAGATCGAGCCGCGGCTGTTTTCGTTCAACGCCCCCTTCGGCGCCTGCCCCGATTGCGACGGGCTCGGGGTGGAGCTTTTCTTCGACGAGCGCCTCGTGGTGCCCGACCCCAGCCTGCGCCTCTATGACGGGGCGCTCGCCCCCTGGCGCAAGGGCAAATCGCCCTATTTTCTTCAGACAATCGAAAGCATTGCCCGCCATTATGGATTCGACAAGAACACCCCATGGAAGGACCTGCCAGATGAGATAAAGCAGCTTTTCCTCTACGGCTCCGGCGAGGAGGAGATCGCGTTTCGCTTCGACGATGGCGGGCGGGTTTACCAGGTGACCCGGCCCTTCGAAGGCGTGATCCCCAACATGGAGCGGCGCTATCGCGAGACCGATTCGAGCTGGGTGCGCGAGGAATTCGAGCGCTACCAGAACCAGCGCCCCTGCGCCACTTGCGGCGGCTACCGGCTCAGGCCCGAGGCGCTGGCGGTGAAGATCGGCCCGGCCGATGGCGGGCCGGAGGAGCTTCTGCATATCGGCCAGGTGGTGCAGATGTCGGTCCGCGAGGCCCATGAGTGGTGCGCGCGCGTGCCCGAGCATCTCAGCCGGCAGAAAAACGAGATCGCCGCCGCCATTCTGAAGGAGATCCGCGCGCGGCTCGGCTTCCTGAATAACGTGGGACTCGAATATCTTACGCTCTCGCGTTCAAGTGGCACCTTAAGCGGCGGCGAGAGCCAGCGCATCCGCCTCGCCAGCCAGATCGGCTCGGGGCTGACCGGCGTGCTCTACGTGCTCGACGAACCCTCGATCGGCCTGCACCAGCGCGACAATGGCCGCCTGCTCGAGACGCTGAAAAACCTGCGCGACCAGGGCAACAGCGTGATCGTGGTGGAGCATGACGAAGAGGCGATCCGCAGCGCCGACCATGTGCTCGATATCGGCCCCGGCGCCGGGGTGCATGGGGGCGAGGTGGTGGCCCAGGGCACGCCCGGTGAAATCGCCGCCAACCCGGCCTCGCTTACCGGCCAGTATCTCACCGGCGCGCGTGAAATCGCGGTGCCGAAGGCGCGGCGCAAGGGCAATGGCAAGCGCCTCGGCGTGATCGGCGCCACCGGCAACAACCTGCAGAATGTCAGCGCCGACTTCCCGCTCGGCACCTTTACCTGCGTCACCGGCGTGTCGGGCAGCGGCAAGTCCACGCTCACCATCGAGACCCTGTTCAAGACCGCCTCCATGCGCCTCAACGGCGCCCGCCAGACCCCGGCGCCCTGTGAGGCGATCGAGGGGCTTGAGCATCTCGACAAGGTGATCGACATCGACCAGCGTCCGATCGGGCGCACCCCGCGCTCGAACCCGGCCACCTATACCGGTGCCTTCACCCCGATCCGGGACTGGTTCGCGGGGCTGCCGGAAGCGAAGATGCGCGGCTACAAGCCCGGCCGCTTCTCCTTCAACGTCAAGGGCGGGCGCTGCGAGGCCTGCAAGGGCGACGGGGTGATCAAGATCGAGATGCATTTCCTGCCCGATGTCTATGTCACCTGCGAGACCTGCAACGGCGCGCGCTACAATCGCGAGACTCTGGAAATCCGCTTCAAGGGCAAGAGCATAGCGGATGTTCTTGACATGACGGTCGAAGAGGCGGCGGGCTTCTTCAGGGCGGTGCCGGCGATCCGCGACAAGATGGAGGCGCTCGAGCGCGTGGGGCTGGGCTATATCAAGGTGGGCCAGCAGGCGACGACCCTTTCGGGCGGCGAGGCGCAGCGGGTAAAGCTCGCCAGGGAGCTCGGCAGGCGTGCCACCGGCCGCACGCTCTACATCCTCGACGAGCCCACCACGGGGCTGCATTTCGAAGATGTGAACAAGCTGCTCGAGGTACTGCACGAACTGGTCGATCAGGGCAATACGGTGGTGGTGATCGAGCACAATCTCGACGTGATCAAGACCGCCGACCACATCATCGACATCGGCCCCGAGGGCGGCGATGGCGGCGGGCGCATCGTCGCCACCGGCACTCCCGAAGAGGTCGCCGCCTGCCAGGCGAGCCATACCGGGCGCTACCTCGCGCCGATGCTCGCCGCGCGGGGCAAGGCGCCCGGGGGCCGGGACACGGCGGCAGAATGATGCGGCCTGCCGCCCGCCCTGCCCTCTCGGCCAAAGCCCGCCCAACTGCCCGCTTGCGGTTCACCGGGGCAAGCCCTAGAACGACCGGGACAATCTCTGCAAGGGACCGCCGCCCATGGCCAGCAAAGCTTCTCAAGCCTCCCGCTCCTTCATCTGGATCATCCTGATCCTGGTCATGTTCGGCCTCGGCGGCTATGGCGCGCGCAATTTCGGCCGCGGCCGGGCGGTGATCGGCACCGTGGGCGATACCGAGATCGACGCCGGCCAGTATGCCCGCGCGATCACCGCCAGCCTGCGCGCCTTTCAGAGCCAGACCGGCCAGAGCCTGCCCATCGCCCAGGCCCAGGCGCTCGGCCTCACCCAGCAGGCGCTGGCCCAGACCATCGCCGCCGCCGCGCTCGACAACGAGGCCGCCCGGATCGGCCTTTCGGTGGGCGACGCGCGCCTGCGCGACGAAATCCTGTCGATTCCGGCCTTTCGGGACCCGGTGACAGGCGCCTTTTCGCGCGACCTCTACGAAAACACCCTCCGCAATGCCGGGATGAGCGTCAAGGAATTCGAATCCAGCCTGCGCGCCGACCTGACCCGCGCCCTGTTCGGCCAGGCGGTGACCGGCGGCATCGGCGCCCCCGAAGCCTTTACCGCTGCGATCTACGGCTATGTGCGCGAAAAGCGCGACTTCACCTGGGCGAAGCTCGACCTCACGGCGCTGGAAAACCCGCCCGAAGCCCCGGACGAAGCCGCGCTCCAGGCCTGGTACGAGGCCCACCAGCAGACCTACATGCTGCCCGAGATCAAGCACATCACCTATGCCTGGCTCAGCCCCGAGGCCATGGCCGCCCGGATCGAGCCGGACGAGGCCGAGCTGCGCGCGCTCTACGAGTCGCGCCCCGAGCGCTACAACCGGCCCGAGCGCCGCCTGGTCGAGCGCCTGAGCTTTGCCAGCGAGCAGGAGGCGCAGGCGGCGATGGAGGCGATCGAGGCCGGCGAGACCAGCTTCGACGACCTGGTGGCCGAGCGCGGCCTCAGCCTCGACGACGTGGACATGGGCGACGTGACCGAAAGCGCCCTCGGCCCGGCGGGGCCGGAAATCTTCGCCATGGAAGCGCCCGGCGTGGTCGGGCCGGTCCAGTCCAGCCTCGGCCCGGCGATCTTTCGCATGAACGCGATCCTGTCGGCGCAGAACACCCCGTTCGACGCGGTGAAGGACGAATTGCGGGCCGAACTGGCGGCGGAGCGGGCGCGCGATGCCATCGCCGAGCTGATCCCCGAGCTCGACGACCAGCTTGCCGGCGGGGTCACGCTGGAGGAGCTTGCCGACAGCGTGGAAGGGATGGTGCTCGCGACGCACGACTGGGACCCTTCCGCCGCCGAAGGCATCGCCGCCTATGAGAAGTTTCAGGAGGTGGCCGGGCAGATGGGCGAGGGCGACTTCCCCGAGATCAACGCGCTCGCCGATGGCGGCATCTTCGCCATGCGGGTGGACGCGATCGACCCGCCCCGCCTGCAGAGCCTGGACGAAGTGCGCGAAGAGGTCGCCGCCGCCGTCGCCCATGACCAGCAATTGAAAGCGCTCGAGGAGCAGGCCCGCGCCCTGCTGCCCCGGCTCGAGGACGGCAGCGAAAGCCTCT
This sequence comes from Paracoccaceae bacterium, assembly GCA_027082975.1. Lineage (GTDB taxonomy): Bacteria > Pseudomonadota > Alphaproteobacteria > Rhodobacterales > Rhodobacteraceae > JAAEUB01. The sequence goes on from JALWTH010000210.1 coordinate 12,878, forward strand.
CCACCCTCGGCCTCGCCGAAGTGCTCGAAGAGGGCCGCAGCCGCTCCGACGCGATCGAGGGCACGCCGCCGGACATGCTGGAGCGGGTCTTTGCCATGGCGCCGGACGCGTGGGCGATCGTCCCCGACCGGGACGGGGTGATCCTCGTCCACCTCACCGCCATCACCCCGCCCGACCAGCAGAGCGCCGAGGCGCAGGCGATCAAGGCCGCCATTGCCGGGCAGGTGGCCGCAGAGATCGGCGCCGACCTGCAGGACGCCTTCGCCGCGGCGCTGCAGGAGCAGGCCGGGATCACGCTGGATCAGGCGGTGATAAACGCCGTTCACAGCCAGTTTCCATAACCCCAAGCGCCGAAACCGCCCGAACGTCGCAGGAGTGACCATGCGCCTCACCCCCTCTTTCGAAGCCTTTGAGCGCGGCTGGAAGGCCGGGAAGAACCAGGTGGTTTACGCCCGCCTCGCCGCCGATCTCGACACCCCGGTTTCGGTCATGCTCAAGCTCACCGAGGCGCGCAAGGACAGTTTCGTGCTCGAAAGCGTGACCGGCGGCGAGGTGCGCGGGCGCTACTCGATCATCGGCATGAAGCCAGACCTGATCTGGCGCTGCCACGGCACCAAAGCCGAAGCGAACCGCCAGGCGCGCTTCGACCCGGAGGCGTTCGTACCTGTGCCGGCCGACCCGCTCACCAGCCTGCGCGCGGTGCTCGAGGAAAGCCGGATCGAGCTGCCCGACGACCTGCCCGCGGCCTCGGCCGGGCTGTTCGGCTATCTGGGCTATGACATGATCCGCCTGGTCGAGCGCCTGCCGGATGTGAACCCGGACCCGCTCGCCCTGCCCGACGCGGTGCTGATGCGCCCCTCGGTGGTCGCCGTGCTCGACGGGGTCAAGGGCGAGGTGACGCTGGTGGCGCCGGCCTTTGTCGATAGCGGCCTGAGCGCGCGGGCGGCCTATGCGCAAGCGGGCGAGCGGGTGATGGACGCGCTCAGAGATCTCGAGCGCCAGGTGCCCGCGGCCAGCCGCGAGATGGGCGATGCCACGCCGCCAGGCGAGCCGGTCAGCAACTTCACCCATGAGGGATACCTGCAAGCCGTTGAAAAGGCGAAAGAATACATCAAGGCCGGAGACATCTTCCAGGTCGTGCCCAGCCAGCGCTGGACGCTGGACTTCGCCCAGCCCCCCTTCGCGCTCTACCGCGCGCTCAGGCGCGAGAACCCCTCGCCCTTCATGTTCTTCTTCAATTTCGGCGGCTTCCAGGTGGTCGGCGCCAGCCCCGAGATCCTCGTGCGCGTCTTTGGCCGCGAGGTGACCATCCGCCCCATCGCCGGCACCCGCAAGCGCGGCGCCACGCCGGAGGAGGACAAGGCGCTCGAGGCCGAGCTTCTGGCCGACGAGAAGGAACTGGCCGAGCATCTGATGCTGCTTGATCTCGGGCGCAACGATGTGGGCCGCGTGGCCAGGATCGGCACCGTGCGCCCGACCGAGGAATTCGTGATCGAGCGCTACAGCCATGTCATGCACATCACCTCGAACGTGGTGGGCGAACTGGCCGAGGAGCACGACGCGCTCTCGGCCCTGCTCGCAGGCCTTCCCGCCGGCACGCTCAGCGGCGCGCCCAAGGTGCGGGCGATGGAGATCATCGACGAGCTAGAGCCCGAAAAGCGCGGCATCTATGGCGGCGGCGTCGGCTATTTCTCCGCCGCCGGCGACATGGACATGTGCATCGCCCTGCGCACCGCTGTGCTGAAGGGCGGCAAGCTCTACATCCAGGCCGGCGGCGGCGTGGTCCATGACAGCGACCCCGAGGCCGAATACCAGGAGACCGTCCACAAGGCCCGCGCCCTGCGCAGCGCCGCCGAAAAGGCCGGGATGTTCGCCAGCCGGGGTAACTGAGACGACGGGAGAGGCGCGACCGGCGGCCGCCGCCTACCGACAGGCCGGGCGCTCTTCACGCATTTGTGACCGCCTCGTGAGCGGCGACGGGGAATAATTGCGGCCCTCATCCTGTATGCAGGGGACATGCAACAGACGGAGAGACCCATGCGCATCAGACCCACCATCGGCGCCGCGCTCCTGGCCGCCGCCACCGCCGCCCTTGCCCTGCCGCTCACCGCCCAGGAGTCGGAATTCAAGGCCCAGATCACCGCGCGGCAGTCGCAGATGCGGCTTTATGCCTTCAATATCAGCCAGCTCGGCGCCATGGCCAAGGGCATGGTCCCCTATGATGCCGCCGCCGCCACCGCCGCCGCCAACAACATCGCCACCCTCACCCGCCTCAATGCCGCGGCCATGTGGCCGGCGGGCTCGGACAATTTCTCCACCGAAGGCACCCGCGCCCTGCCCGAATTGTGGGACAACATGGCCGATGTGCAGCAGAAGGGCATGGCGCTGGCCAAAGCCGCCGATGCCATGGCCGCGGTCGCCGGTAACGGGCTCGACGAGATGCGCGCCGCGATGGGGCCGCTGGGCGGGGCCTGCGGCGCCTGCCACAAGGCCTATCGCCAGCCCCAGTAAGGCGCGCCCGTGCGGCGCAGGCTCAGGCGCGGCGCGGCGCTCGGCACGGCTCTGCTGGCCGGGATCGCGGCGGCCGCGCTGCTGCTCACCCGGCCTGAGCGCGCGCCGGCCGATGCCATGGCCGGGCTCACGGGCGATGCCACGCGCGGCGCGCGCATCTTCGATGCCGCGGGCTGTGCCGGCTGCCACATGGCGCCCGATGCGCCCGAGGGCGATCCGCAGGCACGCCTCAGGCTCGCCGGGGGGCAGGCCTTCCCCTCGCCCTTCGGCACCTTCCGCGCCCCCAATATCTCGCCCGACCCCAAGGCCGGGATCGGCCGCTGGAGCGCGCTCGACCTCTACAATGCCCTGCATTTCGGCACCTCGCCCGAGGGGCGCCACTATTACCCGGCCTTCCCCTATACCACCTATGTCAATGCCAGCCGGCAGGACGTGGCCGACCTCTACGCCTACCTGATGACCCTGCCCCCCGACCCGACCCCGAGCCGGCCGCACGACGTCGCCTTTCCGTTCAACATCCGCGCGGGGCTGGGCCTGTGGAAGGCGCTGTTTCTGCGCCCCGGCTGGGTGGTCACGGGCCCGCTCAGCGCGGAGCAGGAACGCGGACGCTACCTGGCCGAGGCGCTGGGCCATTGCGGCGAGTGCCACACCCCGCGCAATGCGCTGGGCGGGCTCCGGCGCGACGCCTGGCTCGCCGGCGCGCCGGTGCCGGGCGGGCGCGGGCGCTTTCCCAATATCACCCCGGCCCGGCTCGACTGGGGCCAGGCCGACCTGGTCGAATATTTCACCACCGGCTTCACCCCCGAATATGACAGCGCCGGCGGGCATATGGCGGTGGTGATCGAGAACCTCTCCCTGCTGCCGCGCGCGGACCGGGCCGCGCTTGCGGCCTATCTGAAGGCAGTGAAGCCGGTCCCCTGAACGCCACAAGGGCGGCGGCAAAGGCGGCGGGCGGCGGGGCAAATGTAAAAAATATTCACATTCCCCCTTGACCCCGACCGGGAAATCCCCAGATTGGATAATGTGAAAAGCATTCACATTCACGCCAATACGGAGACAGAACGAAATGAGCACCGTCGCAACCTGGCCCGCACAGGCCGAAAACTGGCTCGACGAACGCGGCAAGGGCGCCTGGATCGCGGCCATGGTCCTTGGCTTCGTGTTCTTCTGGCCGGTCGGGCTGGCCCTTCTCGCCTACATGATCTGGAGCAAGCGCATGTTTTCCCATTGCAGCGGCGGCCACGACCGCCAGATGAAACACCGTCATGCCCGCCGGCACTTCCACCGCCACGGGCGCGGCTTCCATGACTCGGGCAACAGCGCCTTTGACGCCTACAAGGCCGACACGCTGGAGCGGCTGGAGCGCGAGCAGCGCGACTTCGAAGCCTTTCTCGAGCGGCTGCGCGCGGCCAGGGACAAGGCGGAGTTCGACGAGTTCATGGCCGAGCGCGCCCGGGCGGCACAGGCGCCCGATGCGCAAGAACAGAGCCAGGAGCAGAGCCAGGAACAAGGAAAGGACAGCGACAAAACGGATGTCCCGCCGGTGGAAATCTGACCCCCGAAACGGCTGCGCGCCTGCCGGAGGGCACAAGGCCTTTCCGGCAGGCACTGCCTGTCTCCAGGTCTGCGCGCCGCTTTTTCCCAGGCTCAGGCAGGAATCCCCCCGTTTACCGCTTTGTCCACGAAAGGCTTGGCGTGGACATTTCGGCTTGTTAGAGTTTCATGCAAACAACCACCGGATTTCACAACCACCGGAACTGAATGCGCCACTCCCTTCCCATTGCCCCGCAATTCTATGTCACCGCCCCCCAGCCCTGCCCCTATCTGCAGGGCCGCGAGGAGCGCAAGCTGTTTACCGCGCTGCAGGGCGAACATGCGGAAATGCTCAATGACACCCTGTCCAAGCAGGGCTTCCGGCGATCGCAGAACGTCCTCTACCGCCCCTCCTGCAACGATTGCTCTGCCTGCCTTTCGGCGCGTATCCGAATCGCCGATTTCAAGCCGAACAAGAGCCAGCGCCGGGCCCAGAAGCGCAATCACGACCTTGCGCGCCGGGTGCGCGCGCCCTGGGCCAGCGAGGAGCAATACGCGCTGTTTCGAAGCTACCTCGACACCCGCCACGCCGATGGCGGCATGGCCGACATGGACGTGTTCGAATTCGCCGCGATGATCGAGGAAACCCCGGTCAGAAGCCGGGTGATCGAATACCACGCCACCCGCCACGATGCCCGCGACGAACTGGCGGCGGTCTGCCTGACCGATATCCTCGATGACGGGGTGTCGATGGTCTATTCCTTCTATACCCCCGAGCGGCAGAAGCAGAGCCTCGGCACCTATATCATCCTCGACCATATCGACATCGCCCGCGAAGCCGGCCTACCCTATGTCTATCTGGGCTACTGGGTGCCGGGCAGCCCGAAAATGGATTACAAGGCGCGCTTCTCGGCGCTGGAAATCTACTACCAGGGCGAATGGCAGCCGGTCGATCCGGGTACCGACTATACCGCCGAAACCCACCCGCTGACCAGCGCTTCTGTTGCCGAACAGATCGCCCGAATCACCCTGCCGGAGACCCGGCGCGCCTGAATCTGCCCAGCCCATGAGCCGGGCGAGAGGCGCAGCCCAAGGCCTGCCGCCATTCGCCGATGCACGCATCCACATCAACGGTATCGAGAACTTCCGGCCTTTTGCCAAACGCCGCCGGGAAAATTCAACGCCCACGCACCAATTTCAAGCTCCGTCTTAGGTGTTTAGGCTCAGGACCCATCAATCCCACGTTCACAGTCCGGCAGATTTGCTTCCTGAACAGGCGCAAGGCCGCAGGAATAGTGGCTCTATTTCAAGGACTTGCAACGCATTC
>JALWTH010000210.1:18258-18673 GCA_027082975.1 Paracoccaceae bacterium
CATCAATCCCGCGCTCACAGCGGCGCAGGCGCTTCATCTCAGGGGCCTTTTGCCCTTGGAAAGGGGGCCCACCCTGTCCGGCGGGCAAAAAACCCCTGATATTTCGCGCCTGCGCCGCTGTGAGCGCGGGATTGATGGGTCCTGAGCCTAGTCCCAGCGTGTGGTGGGTTGGGTTAACGATGAATCTTTCCGGCTCGTTTGTCCAGATTTTGCGGATGTATTCGTAGGGGGTGAGGCCCTGCAGCGTCTTTAATCGACGTGCGTAGTTATAGGCTGCGATGGAGTCGTTAAGGTGCGTTTCCAGCTGAGCATGCGTATCGTAGTGATAGCGTTTCACCGTCGCCTCCTTGATCGTCCGGTTCATCCGCTCGACCTGGGCGCCTGCCAGGGGTGGTTCACTTTTGTCAGTCGGTGG
>JALWTH010000211.1 GCA_027082975.1 Paracoccaceae bacterium
AGGCGGTGCTGGCCGGGCGCGGAGGGCGCAGCCGTGAGCGGGTGCTCGCCGACGTGGCCGAGATGCGCGCGCGCATCGCCGCGGCCAAGGGGCAGGGCGGCGCGCTGGAGCCCAGGCTGGGGCCCGGGCGGCTGCAGGATATCGAGCTTCTGGCCCAGGCCGGGCACCTGCTGGGCGGCGGCCGGGGTGCGCGGCGCGACACGCCCGCCCAGATCGCCGCCGGCCGGCAAGCGGGGCTTTATGCGGCAGACGGGGCGCAGGCGCTGGCGCGGGGGTTCGGGCTTTTCTGGCGGTTGCAGGTGGGAGCGCGGCTGCTGACCGGCGGGGATGCGGCCGAGGAGACCCTGGGCGAGGGCGGGCTTGGCTTCCTGCTGCGCGAGACCGGGTTTGACAGTGTGGGCGAACTGAAGCAGGCTTTGCGCGAGGCGTCCGCGGCAGCGGCCGAGGTGATCGAGACGGCGCTGAACGGGGCGCGGGCGTGACGGGCGCGGGCGTGACGCTGTGTGCAAGGCCGCAAACTCCGCGCAAGGCGCCGAATATCGAAGTCAGCCGGAAACGGCACCGGAAAGGAGGCTGCGGTGAGTGAGGCATCGGCGGCTGAGAGGGCTGAGAGCTACGACCCGCGCGGGCTGATCCGCGAGGCCTACCGGATCGAGGGGATCGGGGAGCCGGAATGTCGCTCGATCTTTCTCGACTGGCTGCTGGGCGCGGCCGGCGAGCCGCCGCTGGAAGAGCAGATCGCGGCCCTGCTGCACGCCCATGCGCCCGGCGCGCCGGAACATCCGATGAATGCGGTGCTGCGGGCCGGGCTCGCGCCGGCAAGCGCCCCGAAGGGGCGGCGCGGGGGCTGGCGCGCGAAGCGCGCCCCCTGAGCGCCCCCTGAGCGCAGCGCGGCCTATTCCTCCCACCACCACAGATCGGGCTGGAAGCCCAGCCAGTCGCCATAGAGCGGGATGTGCTCGGGGTAGTGCAGCTCCTTCACATGGGCGATATGCGAGACATTGGTATACCAGACCGGGATCACGTAGCGCCCGGCCATCAGCAGCCGGTCGAGCGCCCTGGTCGCGGCGCGAAAATCCTCCTGGCTGCGGCTGGTGAGCATGGCTTCGATCATCGCGTCTATGGCCGCGCTCTTCACCCCCATCCAGTTGCGCGAGCCGGGCTGGTCGGCCACTTCCGAGCCCCAGTAGAGCTTCTGCTCGTTGCCGGGGCTGAGCGACAGGGCGCGGCGATACCATGTCATGTCGAAGTCGAAATTGGTGCTGCGCTCGGCATATTGGGCGCTGTCCACCAGGGTGACGGTGGGGCTGATGCCGAGGCGCTTCAGCGCGGCGGTGTAGATATCGACGATCTGGCGGGTCTCGGTGGCGCCCTGGCTGAGCAGGATTTCAAAGGTAAAGGGCTCTCCGGCGGCGTTCCGCATCACCCCGTCCTTCACCTCCCAGCCCGCTTCGCGCATCAGCTTCAGCGCCCGGCGGATGCCGGCGCGGTTGCGCTCGGAGCCGTCGGAGACCGGCAGGCAGTAGCCTTCGAGCGTGCCGGGCAGCAGCTCGCCGGCGTAAGGGGCGAGCAGTTCGGCCACGCGCCCCTCGGCCGGGGCGCAGGGGCTCATGCCCAGCGGCGAATTGTGAAAATAGGACTGGATGCGCGGCAGGCGGCCGTCATTGATGGTCTGGTTGATGAATTCGAAGTTGAAGGCCTGAATCATCGCCTCGCGCACCCGCCAGTCGGCAAAGACGGCGCGGCGGGTATTCATCACGAAGCCCTTGATCCCGGTCGGCCGCTGGTGGGGGATGTCGGACTTGACGATATCGCCGCGCCGGACCGCGGGGAAGTCGTATTGCTCTTCCCATTTCACCGGGTTGGCCTCGCGATAGGTCGAGGCCTCTCCGGCCTTGAAGGCCTCGAACACCACGTCGCCATCGCCGTAGAAGTCGTAGCGGATCTCGTCGAGATTGGCCTGTCCGCGCATGAAGGGCAGGTCTCGGCCCCAGTAATCGGGATTGCGCCGCAGCACCAGGTAGCGGCCGGTCTCGAAATCGTCGATCACATAGGGGCCGGTGCCGATCGGCACCAGATCGACCCCGGATTCGGTGAAGTCGCGCCCCTCCCACTGGGCCTTTTTCAGGATCGGGCGCATGCCGATGATCAGCGCCAGTTCGCGGTCGTCGGTGGCAAAGGTGAAGCGCAGCGAGCGCGGGCCGGTCTGCTCCATGCGCGCGACCTGCTCCCAAGCGGCGCGATAGCGCGGGTGGCCCTCTTCGCCCAGTATGCGGTAGGACCACATCACATCCTCGATCGTCACCGGGCTGCCATCGGAAAAGCGCGCCTCGGGGCGCAGGGTGAATTCGACCCATTTGCGATCCGGTCCGGTCTCGATGCTTTCGGCCAGCAGGCCGTAGAGCGTGAAGGGCTCGTCATAGGAGCGGCCCATCAGGCTTTCGAATACCATGAAGCGCAGCTGCCAGGGGGTGCGCCCCTTGCGGATGAAGGGGTGAAGCGAATCGAAGCTGCCCGATTCGGCAAAGATGATTCGCCCCCCCTTGGGCGCATCCGGGTTGGCTTGCGGCAGATGCTCGAAATCCGCCGGCAGCGCCGGCGCGCCATACATGGCGATACCGTGGCTGGGCTCGGCCAGCGCGCCGCCGGGCAGGGCGGGCAGGGCGGGCAGAAGGAGCGTTGCAATAAAGGCGATTCTGGCAATTCTGGCGAAAAACTCCGTGCGCATTTTCGAAACAATCCCCGCTTTTGCCTTGTTTGTCTGGGGCCGAGACTAATGGGCAAAACCCGCCATTACAAACTTTTAGCTTGGCGCGGCGGGGATTTGGGCGTATAAAGCCCTCACTGCTCGATAGGTTTCTTGCCTGTATGAAACCTGCCTCAATAACTTGACGCCCGCCTCGTGCGGGCGTTTTTTTTTGGGGGCTTTTATTGGGGGGGCTTTTATGTGGGGCTTTCGGGGAAGTGGTTTCGGCGGCGGCTTCGGGCTCAGCCCGCCAGCAGCCGCGCTGCCGGCGCCAGCACATGCTGGCCAGCAGCCCCTGGCAGCCCCTGGCGCAGCACAAAGGCGTTCTGCGCGCCAATCGCGAGAATGAGGGAAAACCCGGCAAGGAAACCGGCCGCCGCGGCGCCGGTCATCCCTTTTCGGGGGCGGGCTGGCTCGGATCCTTTGCATTCGGATAGACCAGCCCGGCCGAGATCACCAGCTTGGCCGCGTCCTCCACGCTCATCTCCAGCTCGATCACGTCGGATTTCGGCACGAACAGCAGAAAGCCCGAGGTCGGATTCGGCGTGGTCGGCAGAAACACCGACATGACTTCGCCCTCGGCCTCGATGCGCGTGCTGATCTCGCCCTTGGCCCGGGTCGAGATGAAGGCGATCGCCCAGATCCCTTTGCGCGGATACTGGACCAGGCAGGCCTTGTCGAACTTGGTCTCGTCGCTTTGCGAAAACACCGTCTCGGCGATCTGCTTGAGCCCGTTATAGAGCGAGCGCACCACCGGCATCCGGTCCACGAGGCTCTCGCCCCAGGCGATGAAGGAGCGGCCGATGAAGCCCTTGGCGATCCAGCCCACCAGCACCGTGAAGACCAGGAACAGCCCCACCCCGACGCCGCGCACATTGAGATGGGTGTCGGGGCCGAACAGGTCCTGCATCAGCTTTTCCGGCTGGTAGGCGGCGGGCACGAAGGGCAGCACCCAGCTGTCGATCCAGCCGACAAAGGTCCAGATCAGCCAGATGGTGACGGCGACCGGCACCACCACCACGAGGCCGGTGAGGAAATTGTTGCGCAGCCCGGCAATCAGGCGAAAACGCCCCCTGTGGCGTGGTTTCTGCTCGTTCGGGTTGCTCATGCGCGCAGCATCCTGTCTCCTGTGAGGCTTATGTAGGGCAGGGCGGGGCGCTGGGCAATGGGGCGGGGCGGGCTTCAGGCGGGATTTGACGACAATTGCAGCAATTCGCCGGCAATCGCCGCGGCGAGGCGCGCATTGTTGCGCACCAGCGCGATATTGGCTTTGAGCGAGCGCCCACCGGTGGCGTGATAGATGTGGTCGAGCAGGAAGGGGGTGACCTCCTTGGCGCTGATGGCGCGCGCGCTGGCCTCGGCCAGCGCGGCGCCGATCACCGGCAGAAGCTCCTTGCGCGCGATCTCGTCGGCCTTGGGGATCGGGTTGGCGATGAGCTGGCCGCCTGCGAGCCCCAGCGCCGCGCGCATCCGGTGGGCGCGGGCGATCTCGGCGGCCGAATCCATGCGCAGCGGGCTGGGCAGGCCCGAGGAGCGCGACCAGAAGGCGGGAAATTCGTCCTGACGATAGGTGATCACCGGCACGCCCAGGGTTTCGAGCACTTCGAGCGTCTTGGGGATGTCGAGGATCGCCTTGGCCCCGGCCGCGATCACGCTGACCGGGGTGCGCGCAAGCTCCTGCAGGTCGGCGGAAATGTCGAAGCTCTGCTCGGCGCCGCGATGCACCCCGCCGATCCCGCCGGTGGCAAAGACCTCGATCCCCGCCAGATGCGCCCCGATCATGGTGGCGGCCACGGTGGTGGCGCCGGTCGCGCCCTGCGCCATGCAGGCGGCAAGGTCGGCGCGGCTGAGCTTGGCCACGTTTTCGGCCCGCGCCAGCGATTCCAGTTCGGCCTCCTCCAGCCCCACATGCAGCCGCCCGTCAAGCACCGCGATGGTGGCGGGCGTGGCGCCGGCGGCGCGGATATCGCTCTCCACCAGCCGGGCGGTCTCGGCATTCTGCGGCCAGGGCATCCCGTGGGTGATGATGGTGCTTTCCAGCGCCACCAGCGGCGCGCCGGCCGCGCGCGCTTCGCGCACCTCGCGGCTGAAGGCGATGAAGGAAGGCTCAGGCATCGGCATCCTCTCCCGAAACATATCTGGCCGCCGCCGCCAGCGCCCGCCCGAGCGCTTCGCCCGGCGCGGCCCCGGCGGCTTCGGCGGCGATATGGGCGGCCATGAAGGTATCGCCCGCCCCGGTCACGCGGGTCACGCTGACGCGCGGGGCAGGGGCGAAGCGGATCCCCTCCGGCCCGCCCTCGGCC
>JALWTH010000212.1 GCA_027082975.1 Paracoccaceae bacterium
GCACATGGTCTGGGCGGTGTTCGGCTTCATGGGGCTGCTGGTGGCGGGGTTTTCCATGGTGCTGGTGCCGATGTTCGTGCTCTCGCGCAGCCTGCCCGCGCGGCCGGGCTGGGCGGGGCTGGCGCTGGGGCTCGCGGGGCTGGCGGCGGCGAGTGCGGGGCTGTGGTGGGTGGCGCTCGCCGGGGCCGGAGGCGCGGCGGCGGCGCATCTGTGGCTGATGCGCCATGCCGAGCGGAATTCGATGCGCCGCCGGCTGGGGCTTTCCTTCGCCCTGCTGCGCGGAGGGCGCTACATGCTGCTGGCGACGTTGGCGCTCACCGCAATATCCTGGGCCACAGGCGCGATCCCCAACGCCCCCACGCTGATCGGCTTTTTGCTGGTCGCAGGCTGGCTCCTGACCTTCCTCATGGGTGTGCTACAGCGGATCATGCCATTCCTCGCCTCGATGCACGCTTCGGGCGCTTCCGGCCTGCCGCTCCTGATCTCGGAGCTCACCGCCGAAACCCCGCTCAGGATCCACGCCTTTGCCCATTTCGCCGCCATTGCCCTGATCGCGGCGGGGATCGTGCTCGGCGATACGCTGGTGATTCGCCTCGGCGCGGCAAGCGGGCTCGTCGGTGCGCTGGCCTTTGCCGCCTTTGCGGTGAACGTGGCGCTGAAGCTGCGCGCCGCGCAGAAGGCCAGCCGCGACATCACGCGCGGCAAGAGGGTCGAACGCCGGGGGTAGCCTATTTCCCGGCGGCGCGCTGATAGGCCGGGCGCTGCGAAAGGCGCTTGCCGTAGGCCTTGAAGTCATCGAGCAGGGGGAATTTCGACAGCATCGCCCAGGGCACGCAATGAGCGGCGATGATGTCGGGCACGGTCATGCGCTCGCCCATCAGGTATGGCCCCTCGCCCATCCGCTCGAGCAGCACCGCCTGGGAGCGTTCAAACTCCCATTTCAGCGAATCCTTCACTGCCGGCACCCGCTTTTCTTCCGGCAGCACGAAGGAATGGCGCGCGGCGGTCCAGAGCACCGCATCCATCTCGTCGAGCACGAAATGTGTGAAGGCATCCTGACGCGCGCGCTCGAGCGTGCCGGCGGGGTAGGTCAGGGATCCGTGTTTGTCGGCCAGAAAGGTGATGATTGCCGTCGAGTCGATCACCGGCGCGCCATCGACCAGCAGCACCGGGGCCTTGCCGGTAGGGTTGTGCTTGCGCAGCGCATCCGAGTGGGGCGCGGCATCGTGGTGCCTGTATTCCAGCCCCAGCTCCTCGAGCATCCACAGCACCCGAAAGGCGCGGGTCTGCCGCGCGCCGATCACTTCATACATCTATCTTCCTCCCATCATTGCCAGCCGGATCAGCGCGCGCTCCATCAGCGCCATTTGCGGTGCGGTATCGGCGGAGCGCAGTTGCAGGTCGGTATCGACCAGCAGCCTGAGCGCACGCTCCAGTCGGGCGCTGCCCCATTTGCCCGCCTGTCGCACCATGCGGTCGCGGGACTTGAAATGCACCGGCGGGCGGGCGCGGGCGATCCCCTGAGAGGGGCCGGCCGGGTCGCTCGCCGCGGCGAACAGGGTGCGAAAGTGGCGCGTGGCGGCGATGCAGAGGCTCACCGGAGTGACGCCCTGGGCGAGCAGGCGGGCAAGCACCGGGCCGATCTCGCCCGCGCGGCCCTCGGCGGTGGCGTGCAGCACCTCGTCAAGCCCGGCCTCGGTGGAGGCGGGCGAGAGGGCGGAGACGTCTTCGGGGCTGAGGGGCGTGTCGTCGCCGATCTTGTAAAGCGCCAGTTTTTCAATGGTCTGCCTCAGGTCTCCGGGGCCGATCGCGCGCGAGAGCGCGACCAGGTCGCCCAGCGCCTCGGGGCTGACGGCACTGAGGCCCGCGCGCTTCAGCTCGGCTTCGATTTCGGCGCGCGAGGGCGGGTCGTCATAAAGCCCCAGCGCCCGGCGGCCGGGCCGGCGCTCGAAGAGCTTGCGCAGGGCCGAACCCTTGCGCAGGGCGCCGGCGGTGATCACCACCTGCGCATCGCCTTCGCGCCATTCGTCCAGCGCCGGGCCGATCGCCCTGGCGAGCGCGTCGGTCGCGTCTTCGACAAGCACGACGCGGGGGCCGGGAAAGAAGCCCTGCGCCTTGATCGCGTCGAGCAGCAGCGCGCCATCCTTGCGCAGGTCGGCGGCGGGGATGCGGGTGAGGCGCATTTCGTCCTCGCCGCCGGGGCCGATGATCTCGCCGATGATGTCCTGGCGCTTCAGCGCCACGCGCATGGCGTCGGCGCCGAATATCAGCAGGGCGCTTTCCTTCATCCCGCCCAGTCCGACGCGCCGGCAATCAGGCGGGTGGTCACGAGATCGGCCAGCGCTACCATCAGCCGCTTGTGCGCATCCTGCGCGCTGCTGGCGGTGGCCACGGTAGTGCCCTGCTGCGAGTAGGACACGAAGGAAGTGACCGAGCCCGACTGCACCACCTGCCCGGTGGCATCCTCGGTGAGCGTGAAGGTGAGGGTGCCGAAAAGCTGCTTGCGGGTGGTCTCGGCGCTGGCGGTGATGCCGGAGGCCTCTTCGCGGGTCTCGATCCGGTAGCCGAGGGTGAAGCGGGCGGCCTCGGGCCGGCCGAGGCGCTCCTCAAGCCGCTTGACCAGTTCGTATTCATTGCGCGTTTCGGGCGCTTCCACCCTGATCGCACCGGTGAGCCCCCGCGCCGCGCCGCCCGGCCCATAGACCGGCCTGAACCCGCAGGCGCCCAGCGTGCCGAGCGCCAGCAGGGAGGCGAGAAACAGGCGGCGGTCAGATGACGACATTGACGATACGCCCCGGGACAACGATCAGCTTCTTCGGCGCCCGCCCATCGAGCGCCCTTTGCACAGCTTGGTCCGCCAGCGCCCGTTTTTCAACCTCTTCGCGCGGCAGGTCTCTGGCGACGGTGATTTCCGAGCGCCGCTTGCCGTTGATCTGGATCGGCAGGGTCACGGTATCCTCGACCAGCAGCGCCGGGTCGGCCTCGGGCCAGGGGGCGCGGGCAACCAGCCCTTCGCCGCCCTGGCGCGCCCAGATTTCCTCGGCCAGATGCGGGGTGAAGGGGGCCATCAGCTGGGCCAGCACCCGTATGGCCTGGCGCTGGGTATCGGCGCCGGCCTTCGATTTCTGCAGGCTGTTGGTGAAGGCATAGAGCCTGGCAATGGCGGCGTTGAAGCCGAAGCTCTCGATCGCCATGGTCACGTCATGGATGGTCTTGTGCATGGCGCGCAGCAGGTCTTCGTCGCCGCTGCCTTGGCCCTCCATGCCGGCGATTCGCTCGCTTAGGCTCCAGACCCGGCCCAGATGCTTGTGCGCGGCCTCGGCGCCGGCGGCGGTCCATTCCACATCGCGCTCGGGCGGCGAATCGGAGAGCACGAACCAGCGCGCGGTATCGGCGCCGTAGCGCTCGACGATCCGCACCGGATCGACCACGTTGTTCTTGGATTTCGACATTTTCGCCGACGGGATCACCTGCACCTCATTGCCGCTCTCGCGCAGGAAGGCGCGGCCGTCGCGCAGCTCCACCTCTGCGGGGTAATGATAGACCGGGCGGCCATCCTCGCCCTCGCTCATGTAGATCGCATGGGTGACCATGCCCTGGGTGAACAGCGCGTCAAACGGTTCCACACTCTTTGCCGGCAGGTGGCCGCATTCGTGCATGGCGCGGGCGAAGAAGCGGCTGTAGAGCAGGTGCAGGATCGCGTGTTCGATGCCGCCGACATATTGATCGACATTCATCCAGTAATCCACATCCTCGGCGCTGGTGGGCGTGGCCGCGTTCGGCGCGGTGAAGCGGGCGTAATACCAGGACGAATCGACGAAAGTGTCCATCGTGTCGGTCTCGCGCCTGGCCGGCTTGCCGCAGGAGGGGCAGGGCACGTCGCGCCAGGTGGGGTGGCGGTCGAGCGGGTTGCCGGGCTGGTCGAAGGTGACGTCGCGGGGCAGTTCGACGGGCAGGTTCTCCTTCTTCTCCGGCACCACGCCGCAGCTTTCGCAATGCACCACCGGGATCGGGCAGCCCCAGAAGCGCTGGCGCGAGATCCCCCAGTCGCGCAGGCGATACTGGACCTTGCCCTTGCCCAGCCCGCGCGCTTCGAACCAGTCGATCGCGGCATTGATACCCTCTTCGCCAGTGGCCTCGGCAAGGCCGGTGAAGTGGTCGATATAGACAACCCTTTCGCTCTTGGCCGGCACCAGCGCCTCGTTCTCGACCTCCACCGATTCGCCGGGCATATAAAAGGCATTCTGCACCGGCAGGCCGTATTTGCGGGCAAAGTCGAGGTCGCGCTGGTCGTGCGCCGGGCAGCCGAACACCGCGCCGGTGCCGTAATCCATCAGCACGAAGTTCGCCACCCAGACCGGCAGATCGCGCGCGGGATCGAGCGGGTGGGCCACGCGAAGGCCGGTGTCATGGCCCAGCTTCTCGGCCTTTTCTATCGCTTCCTCGCTGGTGCCGCCCTTGCGGCACTCGGCGATGAAGGCGGCCAGCGCCGGGTCTTTCTCGGCCAGCTCGCGCGCCACCGGATGATCCGGGGCAATGGCAAGGAAGCTTGCGCCGCGCATCGTGTCGGGCCGGGTCGAATAGCAGACGATCTCGCCCGCCCCGTCCCGGCGCTGGAAGTAAAGCTCGATGCCGCGGCTCTTGCCGATCCAGTTGGCCTGCATCAGGCGCACCTTTTCGGGCCAGTTCTCGAGCCCGTCCAGCGCCGCCAGCAGATCCTCGGCATAATCGCTGATGCGGAAGAACCACTGGGTCAGTTCCCGCCGCTCCACCTCGGCCCCGGAGCGCCAGCCGCGCCCGTCGATCACCTGCTCGTTGGCGAGCACGGTCATGTCCACCGGGTCCCAGTTGACCATCGCGCTCTTGCGATAGACCAGCCCCTTTTCGAGAAAGTCGAGAAACATCGCCTGCTGCTGGCCGTAATATTCAGGATCGCAGGTGGCGAATTCGCGGCTCCAGTCGTGCGACCAGCCCATTGGCGCCATCTGCTCCTTCATCTCGGCGATATTGCCATAGGTGTGGTCGGCCGGATGCACCCCGGTGGCCATGGCGGCATTCTCCGCCGGCAGGCCGAACGCATCCCAGCCCATCGGGTGCAGCACCGCAAATCCCTGCGCGGCCTTGTAGCGCGCCACCACGTCGCCCAGCGTGT
Source organism: Paracoccaceae bacterium (assembly GCA_027082975.1). GTDB lineage: Bacteria > Pseudomonadota > Alphaproteobacteria > Rhodobacterales > Rhodobacteraceae > JAAEUB01. The sequence goes on from JALWTH010000212.1 coordinate 5,153, forward strand.
AATTGCGCACATGGCCGATATGCAGACGGCCGGACGGGTAGGGGAACATCTCCAGCACATAATATTTGGGCCGCTCCGGGTCGCGCTCGGCGCGGAAGATTTCGGCCTCCTGCCAGGCGGCCTGCCATTTGGGCTCGATCTCGGCGGGAATATAGCGTGCCATGGGGGATCCTTCGAATGAAAACGCCGGGCTTGTCACCCGGCGCCATTGGTAATGCCATGCGATGCGCCGGTCTAGAGCCTGCCGTCGGCGATCCTGAGCTGCCGGGCGCGGGTGAGAATCGCATCCTCGACCGCCCGGGTCGCCTCGGTGCTGGCCGGCCCGGAGCGGGTCAGCAGCGCCACGCGCAGGGAGCGGGCATCCAGCGCCGGGTCGCTTATATATACGGTGGCCTTGTAGGCGCGCCCGCCGCCCGGGGGCTTGCCGTAGCCAAAGACGATGATCCCGGTAAAGGGATCGGCGGCCTCGAGCGGCAGGAAATTCAGCACGTCGAGGGAAGCGTCCCAGAGATACTTGTTCACCTCGACGGTGGTGTTGGGATTCTCGGTGTTGCTGAACAGATCCCAGATCTTGCTGCCCTGGGGTTCGCGCCCGGTCTGCACCGGCGCGCTCTGACTGCGCGCGCTCCCGCCCGACTTGCCGCCCGACTTGCCGAACAGCCCGCCGCCGGTGGCGCAGGCGGACAGGCTCAGCAGGGAAAGCCCCATCAGTACAGCCCAGAAATATCGTCTGATCGCCATGATCCGGCCCCGCTCCTTGACTCATCCCTAAGTATCCAAGCCCCATGACGCGCACAAGTGTTTTCCCGCCGGGAGGGGGATTTGCGACGATTTGCGGCGAAATGCGCGCCCCGGCCCGGATCGCCACGAAAATGCCACAATTCCCGACTGTGGCAAAGCTGCATCATTTCGCCATGAGGTTTGCCCAGGCCGGCCCCGCCGCTTGCAATGTCCGGGCCGTTGGGGGAGACAGAGGCATACTCAATTCGGATTCCCTGAATTGAGGTGCACTTTGAGATAAACGAGGGAAAACGAAATGAAGAAGATCCTCCTTGCCACTTCGATCCTGGTCGGTACGGCCGGTGTGGCTGCTGCGGATGTCAGCATCTCCGGTGGCGCGCGCTTCGGTGTGATGATGAACACCGCCGGCGTCTGGTCCCTGACCAACCGCTTCACGCTGAACTTCGACGGCTCCGGCGAGACCGATGGCGGCCTGGCCTATGGTGGCCGTGTGCGTCTGCGCGCCTCGAACTTCGGCGCTGCCGCCCTGTCCGGCGCCAATGCCTGGATCGAGAGCAACGGTCTGCGCCTGTCGGTCGGTAACGTGAACGGCGCCATCGAGATGATGCCGGGCCTCTACTCCAACGGCGTCGGCCTCACCGGCCTCGGCTGGAACGGCGTCTGGGTCAACCACAACACCTCCATGTGGGGCTGGCAGGCCTTCTCGTCCTCCGGTCCCGGCGATCAGGGCATTGCCATCGACTACTCCTCCGGTGACTTCGGGGTGCACGCGTCCTACGACGTGACCCAGACCCTGAGCGCCGTGTCGGCCTCCTACTCCTTCGGCAACTGGACCGTTGCCGGCGGTATCCAGGAAGACGCTGCTGGCGCCACCATGCAGGACTTCGTCGTGATCGGCGTGACCGGTTCGCTGGGCGACTTCGGCGTGAACGCCGCTTACGCCTCCTTCAACGCCGGCGCTGCCTACAAGTGGACCATCGGCGGCAAGTACAGCATGAACGACATCTCCGTGAATGCCTTCTACTCCGGCGAGGACGGCGGTGTTTCGTCCTACGGCATCGGCGCTGCCTACGACCTCGGCGGTGCGACCATCGCTGGCGGTGTGGCTCGCCTGAGCACCGCTGCTGGCCCGGTTGCCGATCTGGGTATCCGCATCAGCTTCTGATCCCGACGGATCGAGAGCTACGGAGAGAGCGGGCCTTGCGCCCGCTCTTTTCTTTTGCGCATATCGGGGCAGACAAGAGTGAGGCCCCATGTCCCTTTCCGAGATCAAGTCCCGCATCGCCGCCGAAGAGGCCCGCGCCGGCCGCACGCCCGGCTCCACCACGCTGATCGCCGTTTCCAAGCTGCAGCCGCTCGAGCGGGTGGAGGCGGTGCTGGAGCAGGGCCACCGGGTCTTTGGCGAGAACCGGGTGCAGGAGGCCGCCGGCAAGTGGCCCGCGCTGAGGGAGCGATTCGCAGGGGTTGAGCTGCATCTGATCGGCCCGCTGCAGAGCAACAAGACCCGCCAGGCCATGGCGCTGTTTGACGCCATCCACACGCTCGACCGCCCCAAGCTCGCCCGCGCCATCGCCCGCATCGCCGACGAGACCGGCCATTGCCCGCGCCTGTTCGTGCAGGTCAATACCGGCGAGGAGCCGCAAAAGGCCGGGGTCGCGCCTGCCGATGCCGATGCCTTCATCGGCGAAGTGCGCGCGCTGGACCTGCCGCTCGAGGGGCTCATGTGCATCCCGCCGGTGGACGAGGAGCCGAGCCTTCACTTCGCGCTTTTGGCCAGGATCGCCGCGCGCAATGGTCTCTCGGGCCTGTCCATGGGGATGAGCGGCGATTTCGAGCGCGCCATTGCCCAGGGCGCGACTCATGTGCGCGTGGGCAGCGCGATTTTCGGCGAAAGGGTGTATGATTAGCCTGGACGAATCAGAGGAGGGACGCTGACGAAAGGAGATGAGGATGCAGAAACTTGCACTTTCATTTGCTCTTCTGGCGCTTGGTTCCACCCCGGCTCTGGCCGCGGATTTCACAATCAGCTTCACCTGGGGGGATATTCCCCGCTGCACCAGCGGCCATCCGGGCCGGGTGCCGAGCCCGCGTTTCGTCGTCTCCGGCCTGCCGGAGGGGACCGATACGATCGTGTTTCGTCTGAAGGATCTGGACGCGCCGAATTACAACCACGGCGGCGGCAAGGTCCGTATCGACAGGGACGGGGTGATCCCCGCCGGCGCCTTCACCTACAAGAGCCCCTGCCCGCCGGGCGGCGTGCACAGATATGAATGGCGCGCCACGGCGAAGCACGGGACGAAGACCCTGGCCCGCGCCCGCGCCCGGCGCAATTACCCGGAATAGGCGCTGACAAAGATCCGGCTTTTCGGCGTCCAGCGGGCGAGGATCCAGGCGAGATCGGCGCGGGCAAAGGCGATGCAGCCGGCGGTGGGAAAGCGCGGCCGCCGCCAGAGGTGGACGAAGATCGCCGAGCCCGCGCCGGGGGTGGCCTCGGGCCGGTTCCAGTCGGAAAACAGCACGATGTCATAGAGCGAATCGCCCCGGCGCAGGCGCTCGTGGCTGAAGGGGTGAGCATGGGCGCGGATGTGGCGATTATAGGCCGGATCGCGCGGATCGTCGGACCAGAGGTCGCGGTGCCTGGCGGGGGCGAGCCCTGCTATCCCCGTCACTTCCGGCGCGCGCAGCCGGTCGGCCCGGTACATGCCGCCAATGAGCCGCCAAACCCCTGCGGGACAGGCCCCGTCGCCCTCGCGCTTCTGGGCGGTAATGCCGCCGCGGCCGACCGCGCAGGGGATGCGCCGGCCCATGAACCGCGCGCCCCAGCGATTGACCACCATGTCGCAGCGCGCGGGCCTCACAGCAGATGCCCGGATTTCTTCGCCTTGGTCGCCAGATAGGCGCGGTTATGCTCGCTGTGGCCGGCCAGCAGCGGCACCCGCTCCGCCACCTCGACCCCCTGCGCCTGCATCATGGCGACCTTTTTCGGGTTGTTGGTCATCAGCCGCACCGCGCCAAAGCCCAGCGCCTTGAGCATATCGGCGCCGATGCGAAAATCGCGCTCGTCATCCTCGAAGCCCAGCCGGTGATTGGCCTCCACCGTGTCAAAGCCCTGATCCTGCAGCGAATAGGCGCGCATCTTGTTGGCAAGGCCGATGCCGCGCCCCTCCTGGTTGAGGTAGAGCAGCACGCCCGCGCCCTCGCGCCCCATCGCCTCGAGCGCGGCATGCAGCTGCGGGCCGCAATCGCATTTGAGGCTGCCCAGCACATCGCCGGTAAAGCAGGCGCTGTGCAGGCGCGCGAGCACCGGCTTCTGGCGGTCGGGCCGGCCGATCTCCACCGCGTAATGCTCCTCGCCCCCGTCGGCGGGGCGAAACACGCTGACCCGCCCGGCCTCGCTCGCCGCCAGCGGCACCCGCGCGCCGACCACATGGGCGAGGGGGCTGCGCAGGGTCTGTTCGAGCCCTTCGAGCGGCACCGGCGTGAGCCCGGCGCGCGCGGCAAGGGCTTCGCCGTCGCCCACCTCCACCACCAGCGCGGCGGGCAGGAGGTGGGCCGTCTTGGCCAGCGCCACCGCCGCCCGGGCAAAGCGCTCGTCGCCCCCGCGCAGGGTTTCGAGCGGCCCCTTCAAGGGCGTCATCAGGTCGCCGGACGGGTCGGCCAGCGCGGCGATCCAGTCGGGCCCCGCCTCTGCCGGCACCCTGATGCGCGCCACCTCGCTGCTGTAGGGGCGCGCCTTGAGCGTCTCGGCCCGGCGCGGGGTTACCGCCAGCACCAGCGCCCCCAGCGCGCGCATCTCGGAGAGCCGCGCCGCGCCCAGCGTCTCGGCCGCCGCCACCAGCGCCGCGCCCTCTTTTGAGGCGAGCACCACCGGCACCCCCATGCGCAGATCGGCACGGGCGCGGGCGATACGTTCGGATATGTCGGGGCCTAGGGTCATGTCGCTTCCATTTCCCGCCCTACATAGGCCGGAATGTCGGAATTTGAAACATATCCCGCGATTTCGACACATGCGCGTGAGCCTTTATCGCAAAACTTGCCAAAAGCACGCATCCGGCGCATCTCTGGAACAGGACGGAGGAGAGGCGATGCCAAACGTGAAGAAGATCCTGCTGGTGGACGACGACGACGACCTGCGCGACGCGCTGGCCGAACAGCTGGTGATGACCGAGGATTTCGACGTGTTCGAAGCCGCCACCGGCGCCGAGGCCATGCGCCGGGCCAAGGAGGCGCTCTATGATCTGGTGATCCTCGATGTGGGCCTGCCCGATACCGATGGCCGCGAATTGTGCCGGCTGATGCGCAAGCAGGGGGTGAAATGCCCGATCCTGATGCTCACCGGCCATGACAGCGATGCCGATACCATCCTGGGGCTGGATGCGGGCGCCAATGATTACGTGACCAAGCCGTTCAAGTTCCCGGTGCTTCTGGCACGCATCCGCGCCCAGCTGCGCCAGCACGAGCAGAGCGAAGACGCGGTGTTTCAGCTCGGCCCCTACACGTTCAAGCCGGCGATGAAGATGCTGATCACCGAGGACGATCGCAAGATCCGCCTGACCGAGAAGGAAACCAATATCCTCAAGTTCCTCTACCGCGCCGGCGACGGCGTGGTGGCGCGCGACGTGCTACTGCACGAGGTCTGGGGCTACAATGCGGGCGTGACCACCCACACGCTGGAGACCCATATCTACCGCCTGCGCCAGAAGATCGAGCCGGATCCTTCCAATGCGCGACTCCTTGTCACGGAGTCCGGGGGTTACAAACTGGTCGCGTAATCCCATATATTTGCATATCGTCATATTTTCGGCACAATTCGAAACTATGATGGACAATGGCCGGGATTGTTTCCGGTCTCAGGCAGTTCCCCTGGTGTCGGGGTCATGGCACTACCTCCCTGTTGGACTGGCCCGGCCTCGCGCCGGGTCTTTTTTTTCAGCCCTCGGCGCGGTCTCCCAGCAGATAGCGCGGCCCCGGTCCCTTGGCGCGGGCCCGGTCGCCGGGATTATGGAGCGCGCAGCGTTTCAGCGACAGACAGCCGCAACCGATGCACCCGTCAAGCTGGTCGCGAAGGCGCTCAAGCTCAGCAATGCGCGCGTCCAGATCCGCGCGAAACGTCTGCGACATGCGCGCCCAGTCGCGCTGCGTCGGCGCGCGCCCATCGGGCAGACCGGCCAGAAGCTCGGAAATGCGCGCCAGCGGGAACCCCAGCCGCTGGGCAATGGTGACGAAGCTCAGCCGCCGGATGTCAGAGCGCCGAAAGCGCCTTTGCCCACCGGCATTGCGCCCGGGGCGCACCAGCCCCAGCGTTTCATAATACCGGATGGCGGACACGGCCAGCCCGGTGCGGCGCGCCAGCGTGCCGATGGATATTTCTTTTTCAGTCATGAAAATACTCCTTGACCTAAAGTTAGCTTGAGCAATTACCAAGGATAAATCAGAAATGTAAGGAGGCTGAAATGCTTGAACATGTCAACATCACCGTAAGCGACCCTGCCGCGACTGCGGACTGGCTCGGCCGGGTTTTCGGCTGGCACACGCGCTGGCACGGCGCTGCGCTGTCGGGCGGGAGCACCTATCACGTGGGCGAGGAGGCAAGCTATGTGGCGCTCTACTGCCCGCCGACACCGCCCCGGGACGGCAGGTCGAGCTATGAAATGCGCGGTGCGCTCAATCATGTGGGTGTGCAGGTAGACGACCTGGACGCGACCGAGGCGCGGGTGATCGCCGAGGGCTTCGTGCCGGCCAATCACGGCGATTACGAACCCGGCCGCCGGTTCTATTTCCGCGACCATGACAATGTGGAGTGGGAAGTGGTCAGCTATGCTTGAGGCGCGGGGGTGTAGGGCCTACAACAGGCGGACTCAACAGGAGCCTGCCATGCCCTTCACCCTTGCCACCTGGAATATCAACTCGGTCCGCCTGCGCGAAGGGCTGGTGCAGAAGCTCCTGCGCGAAGAGGCGCCGGACATCCTCTGCCTGCAGGAATGCAAGAGCCCGGTCGAGAAGATCCCCACTGAGGGCTTCGCCGCGCTGGGCTATCGCCACATGATCGCCAGCGGGCAGAAGGGCTATAACGGCGTCGCCATCCTCTCGCGCCTGCCGATCCGCGAGGTGGCGCGGCATGATTTCGCCGCGCTGGGCCACGCGCGCCATATTGCCGGGCAGCTGGAAAACGGGGTGGTGATCCACAATTTCTACGTCCCCGCCGGGGGCGACAAGCCGGATCGGGAGATCAACGAGAAATTCGGCCAGAAGCTCGACTACCTCACCGAGATGCGCGACCACTTTGCCGCCGAGCGCCCGGAGCGGGCCATCCTCGTGGGCGACCTCAACATCGCCCCGCGCGAGGATGACGTCTGGAGCCACAAGCAGCTGCTCAAGGTGGTGAGCCACACGCCGGTCGAAGTCGCGCATCTGGCCGAGGTGCAGGAGGCCGGGCGCTGGGTGGACATCACCCGCAAGGACATCCCCGAGGGCAAGCTCTACACCTGGTGGTCCTACCGCTCGCCCGACTGGGACCGGGCCGACAAGGGCCGCCGGCTCGATCACATCTGGGCCAGCCCGGATATCGCCGGCGCCGGTCACGGCTCGCGGGTGCTGCGTGCCGCGCGCGGCTGGGAGAAGCCCAGCGACCACGCCCCGCTCTTCGCGCGCTTCGATCTCTGAGCCTACCCGGCCCCGGACAGGGCGAACCGGGCAGCCGCGCGCCCGGCATGGCGGCCGGTGGCGAGGCAGGCGGTGAGCAGGTAGCCGCCGGTGGGGGCCTCCCAGTCGAGCATCTCGCCGGCCACGAATGTGCCGGGCAGGGCGGCGAGCATCAGGCCTTCGCTGAGGCCCGAGAAGGCGATGCCGCCGGCGGTGGAGATCGCCTCGGCAAGCGGGCGCAGGCCCTGGTGGCGGACCGGCAGGCTCTTCAGCAGCCGGGCAAGCGCCGCGCCTTCGGGCAGGGGGTGGGCGAATTCGTTGAGCAGGGCGCGGCGGGGCTTGTCGAGCCGGAGCGCCTTGCGCAGGTGGGTACCGAGGCTCGCCTTGCCCGCCCCCGCGGCAAGGCGGGCGGTGACCTGGGCGGGGCTCAGGTCGGGCAGCAGGTCGAGATGCAGCGCGGCCCCTTCGCGCACGGCACGCGAGACGGCATATATGGCGCTGCCCTCCAGCCCGTGGCGGGAGATGACGAATTCGCCGCGCACGGAAAAGTTGACAGCTGTCAACTTTGCAACCTTGACGGGTGCTCCGAACAGCGGACGCATGTGTTCCGACCACGCGACGCTGAGCCCCGCATTGGCCGGCGCCAGCGGGGTGATCGCCACGCCGCGCGGGCTGAGGATCTCGACCCATGCGCCGGTGCTGCCAAGGCGCGGCCAGCTGGCCCCGCCCAGCGCCAGCACGCTCACGTCGGGCTCGACCAGCCGCCGCCCCTCCGGCGTGTCAAAGGCCATCGCCGCCCCCTCCCAGCCGCGCCAGCGCCAGCGAGTCATGAGCCGCACGCCCTGCATCCGGCCCAGCCAGGCGCGCAGCAGGGGCGAGGCCTTCATCTCGCGCGGGAAGACGCGGCCAGAGGAGCCCGTAAAGGTCTCGACCCCCAGCCCGCGCGCCCATGCGCGCACCTGTTCGGGGCCGAAGCGGGTGACGATCTCGCGGATGCGCGCGCTGTCATAGGCGGCGAGGAAATCGGCGAGCGGCTCGTTCTTGGTCAGGTTCAGCCCGCTTTTTCCGGCCATCAGCAGCTTGCGCCCGGGGCTGGGCATGGCCTCGGCGAGGGTGACCGAAAGCCCGGCCCGCGCCAGCTCTTCGGCGGCCATCAGGCCGGCCGGCCCCGCGCCGATCACCAGCGCCTGTTTCACGAAGGCAGCCCGCCCTTGATCTCGACCACGCGCTGGGGATAGGGGATCTCGATGCCGGCTTCCTTGAGCGCGTTCCAGATCGCGAACAGCACCTGCGGGGTGAACTTGTTTTTCCCGTCATCGAGCCCGTTGACCCAGAATTCCACCGCGAATTCCACCCCGCTGTCGCCAAAGCCGCGCAGCTCGCAATCGGGCTTTTCCGGCTCATCCAGCACGAAATCAAGCCGCGCCACGGCGGCCTCGATCAGCGGCGGGACAATGTTGATATCGGTGTCGTAGCTCACCGAGAAGGGCGCTTCGTAGCGGTTGGCCGAGCCGCTGTCGGAGTAATTGACCACCCGGGTGGTGATGAAATCCTCGTTGGGCACCACGATCCAGCGGCCATCGAAGGTCTCGAGCACGGTGGCGCGGGCGCCCATCTTGACGATCTTGCCCATCTCGCCCCCGTCAAGCTCCACATAATCGCCCACCGTGGCCTGGCCTTCGAGCAGGAGGATCACGCCCGAGATGAAGTTGGACGCGATCTTCTGCAAGCCGAAGCCGAGGCCGACGCCCACCGCGCCGCCGAGCACCGCGAGCGAGGTGAGGCTGATGCCCATGATGTTCATCAAGAGCAGGAACACCGCGCCGAAGATCACGATCTCGGCGGCCTTGGCGGCCAGTTCGCGGGTGGCCGGGCGCAGTTCTTCCTGCTTCGAGATATACTGCGCCGACTGGTCGTTGGACCAGCGGCCCAGCCAGAAAAGGAAGCCACCGGCCACCAGCCCGCGCATGATCGCCAGCGCCGAGAAGCTGATATTGCCCATGCTCACGCGGGTGGCGTCGAGCCAGGCAATGGCGTCGTCCAGCAGCCCCAGCGCGTAGAGCGCGGCGATGGGCAGGATTACATATTTACCAAGCAAATTCAAGAATTTATCGCGGAGAACCTCCCGCACCAGGAGGCGCGCGGCGAGAAACAGGAACACCCGCTTGCCAAAGGCGATCACCGCGCCGGAGCCGAACAGCGAGCGGGTGACCTGCTCGCCCAGCGCGGTGAAGGCATAGGCCAGCACCGGCAGCAGCAGCGGCAGGAACAGGAGCGCGAAGCTGCGGGCGCGGTCGAGGATATTGGCGCGCCGCTCGGGGGGCGTCATCAGGCGGGTGATGGTGGGCGCGAGCTTGCGGCTGGCCACGCGCGCGGCCAGATAGGCCAGCACCAGCAGGGCGAATTGCGACCATGCGGCGGGCGAGAGCAGCCAGCCCTTGGCCATTTCCCAGCCCTGCCGGGCATGGTCCAGCGCCGTGGCGATGATCTCCGGTTGTCCTGACATGCGCTCCCCTGTCGTTACCGCCGCTGCTGTGCCACGGAACCGGCGCGCGGGCAAGCGCTCAGGAGAAAAGAGCCTTGATCGCGGCGGCGTGTTCGCAGCTGGCGGCGAGCGTGTCGGCAGCCAGCGCGCGGGCGGTGGCGAGCAGGTCTTCGGGCGGGCAGATGCGCTGGACGAGCCCCCAGGAAAGCGCCTCCTCGGCGGTGATCTTCTGCCCGGCCATGAGGATCATCCTGGCCCGCGCCGGGCCGATCAGCGCCGCCATGCGGGCGGGGTCCGAGGGCTGGGGCAGAAAGCCGAGCTTCATCACCGGGTAGAAGAACTTTGCGCCGGGGACAGCGATGCGCAGGTCGCAGGCCAGCGCCATGCCGAAGGCGCCGCCGGCCAGTGTGCCGTTGAGCGCGGCGATGCTGAGATATGGCGCGCGGGCCAGCGCGCCGGAGAGGCGCTCCCAGACCGGATCGGTGGCAAGGCCCTCGCGCGCGGCGGCGAGGTCCATCCCGGCGGAAAAGACCTTGCCCGCCCCGGTCAGGATCAGCGCCCGCGCCTCGCCCGCGGCCGCCTCGGCGATGTCGGCAAGGCGGGTGAGCATCTCGCGGGTGAGCGCATTGGCCTTGTCGGGGCGCTCCAGCGTGACCAGCCACAGCGCGCCCTCTTTCTCGAGCCGGATCATGCGCCGGCCCCCACGCGGCGGCGGATCGCCTCTTCGCGCAGGGAGATTTCCTGGCCGAGGAATTCGTCCGCATCGGCGCCGCACATCCATGCGAGCGCCTCTGCCACCCATTCGGGCGGGATATGCGCGCTCCAGTCCAGCGCGGCGACCGGGTTGATCCCGGATGCCCTGATCTCGCGCTGCATCTCGGTGGCCACCGTGCCGGGCGAAAGGCTCATCACCCGGATGCCGCGCCCGGATTCTTCGAGATGCAGGCAGCGGGTGAGCATGTGGAGCCCGGCCTTGGACGCGCAGTAATGGGCCCAGCCCTCGAGCGGGTGATGGGCGGCGCCGGAGCCGATATTGAGGATCGTCCCGCCGCCCTGCGCGTGCATCTGCCCCAGCACCGCGCGGGCCATGTGGTAGGCGCCCTTGAGGTTCACGTCGATCACCCGGCCCCAGCCGGCGGGGTCCGAATCGGCAAGCGGGCCGATCGGCTCGATGATGCCGGCATTGTTGACCAGCACATCCACCCGGCCGAAGGTCTCGACCGCCTGCGCCACCGCCGCCGCGCACTGGCCCCACTCGGCCACGTCGCAGGGTATCGCCAGCGCCCGGGGGCCGATCTCCGAGGCGATGCGGGCGATCTCGCCGCCGCTGCGCGCCAGCAGCGCCACGCTTGCGCCCCGCTCGGCGAAAATCCGCGCACTCGCCGCGCCGATCCCCCGGCTCGCCCCGGTGATGACGACGGTTTGTTCGCCAAGGTCAGGAAGGTCAGGCATGTGCGCCCCCGCTCCGGCTGCGGGCAAACGGGTATTGGGGTGGAAGACACATCTTGATCATGCCGCCGCTCCGAGTCATTCTGTTGTCTGGATGTTTAACAGGAAAAGGTTTGTCATGAACACCAGATATTCCCTGGGCAGCGGCGCCCTGATCGCCGCCCTTTTGAGCAGCACTGCCAGCTTTGCCGAGGTCACCCCCCGGCAGGTCTGGGAGAACTGGCGCGGCTATCTCGAAAGCAGCGGCTATCAGGTCACGGCGCAGGAAGCCCCGAACGGCGCCGGCCTCAGCGTGACCGGCCTCAGCATGACCGCGCAGCTCCCGGATGACAGCGGCACCATCACCATGGCCATGCCCGACATGACATTCACCGACAATGGCGATGGAAGCGTCTCGATAAAGCTGCCCGATACGGCGCCCCTCACCATGCAGTTGCGCCCGCCCAGCGAGGTCGGCGGGGAGGCCGTGGATATCGGCTTTACCTACAGCCTGCCGGGCTTCAGCATGAATGCGGCAGGTTCGCCCGAAGACCTGCAATACAGCTATGCCGGCGATCAGGTGTCGCTGCAGCTTTCGTCGCTGGTCGTGGATGGGCAGGCGCTGGATATCGCCAAATTCCAGCTGGAGCTTTCCGGCGTTTCCGGCGACATGCGGATCAAGGCCGGCAATCTGCGCATGATCGAGCAGAACACGATCGCCTCCGGCGGGATGCGCTACGAAATCTCCGTCACCGACCCCGAAGGCTCCGGCGCCTTCAGCCTGCGCGGGCGCAATTCGCGCGTCAGCATGAGCGCCAGCATGGCCCTGCCGATGGAGTATGACCCCACCGACCTGGCCGCGGCTCTGAAATCCGGCATGGCTATCGACGCGACGATGAGCTTCGGCACCGGGGCGATGGAATACTCCTTCAGCGGCGACGGGCAGTCCGCCTCCGGCTCCTCTTCGACCGGCGCCAGCAGCTACAGCATGGCCATGAGCGCCGACAAGCTCGACTTTGGCTTCAGCCTGCAGGATCTGACCGCCGCGCTGACCAGCTCCGACATCCCGCTGCCGATCAATTACACCGCCGGCGAACTGGCGATGCGCATTGCCATGCCGGCTTCGAAGTCCGACACGCCCGGTGACATCATCGCCCTGCTCAAGCTGGTCGATTTCGCCCCGGACGACATGATCTGGAGCATGTTCGACCCGACCGGCGCCCTGCCGCATGACCCGGCGACCCTGATCGTCGATCTCTCGGGCAAGGCGAACTGGCTGTTCGACATCTTCGACCCGGCCAGCGCCGAGGCCATGGAGCGCGCCGACATGCCGGCGGAGCTGCGCTCCCTGACGCTCAACCAGCTCAAGGTAAGCGCCGCCGGCGCCGAGCTGACCGGCTCCGGCAGCTTCGTCTTCGACAATGACGACCTGCGGACCTTCGACGGGATGCCCGCGCCCGACGGCTCCGTGGACCTGAAGCTGGTCGGCGCCAATGGCCTCCTGGACCGGCTGATCGCCATGGGCCTGATGAGCGAAGACGACGCCATGGGCGCGCGCATGATGATGGGCCTGTTCGGTCGCCCGGGCGAGGGCGAGGACGAGGTGCTCTCGACCATCGAGGTCAAGTCCGACGGCCAGATCCTGGCCAACGGTCAGCGCCTGCAATAAGCGCTGCCACGCACCCATCGCCCCAAGGATCGGGCCGCGGGGAAACGCGCGGCCCTTTCTCTTGCGCCCGCCCCTGCGGCGCATTACCTCTTGCGCCAGCAGGAAAGGGCTCCGCATGACCGACACCCCGGAAAAACTCGCCGATGCGCTGCTGCAAGCGGCCGGAAAGGCCGGGGCCGATGCGGCCGACGCGCTGGTGGTGGAGGGCACGTCGCTCTCCATCGACGTGCGCGAAGGCCGGCTCGAGCACGCCGAGCGCGCCGAGGGGCTCGACCTGGGGCTGCGGGTGCTGATCGGCCGGCGCCAGGCGGTGGTCAGCGCCTCGGACCGCGCGCCCGAGACCATCGCCACCATGGCCGAGCGTGCCGTGGCCATGGCCCGCGAGGCGCCCGAAGACCCGCATAT